>SSSX01000569.1 GCA_015657735.1 Zoogloeaceae bacterium | reverse complement strand
GTCATCGGGCCGGATCTGGCGCTGGCCCGCTTTGTGCTGTCGCTGACCTTCGGCATCGGCATCGGGCTGATCATGGCGCTGCTGTTCCGCGCCGACGACGCCGCCCACGACCTCGCCACCGACAGCCCGTTTTCGGCCCGCGGCGAAGCCATGGGGCGCGCGCCGCTGCTCTTTCTGGCGGTGTGGATCGCGCTGCTGCTGGCCGGCACGCTCAAGCTCGGCGTGCTGACCGGCACCTACGTTCACCTCGATCTGCCCGTCGGCGCTGCGCCGGACTGGCAGGCCGCGCTCGACCGGCTGGTGCCCTACGACGCCGCGAAGGGCGAGGAGGGCGTGTCGGTGCAGGGCGTGCTGCTGATCGCGCTGCTGGCCGCCATCGGGGCGACGGCCTGGCGCGGCCTCGAAAACATCGAACACGGCCCCGACGGCTGGACGTGGACCAGCCTCGTCCTGATCGCCGTCACGCTGCTGGTGGCGGCGCTGTCGGTGCAGGTGGCGCCCGCTGGCCTGCGCGTCGGCCTGACCGGCAAGTTCTTTGCCGTCGCGCTGTGCCTGGCGGCGCTGTACGCGCTTGCCCGGCGCCGCCTGTCGGCCGACGAGCTGCGCGACTGGCTGTGGGAATCCTGGCGTTTCGTGAAGCAGATTTTCCCGTTGCTGGTGATCGGCGTCTTCATCGTCGGCATGCTCCGGGTGCTGATCCGCCCCGAGTGGATCGAGCGGCTGGCCGGCAGCAACTCGGTCGTCGGCAACCTGGCCGGGGTCGCCTTCGGGGTGTTCATGTATTTCCCGACCCTGGTCGAGGTGCCGATCGCCAAGATGTTCCTCGACCTCGGCATGCATCGCGGGCCGCTGCTGGCCTACCTGATGTCCGACCCCGAGCTGTCGCTGCAAAGCATGCTGATCATCGCGGCCATCATCGGCCGCCGCAAGACCGCGACTTACGTCGGTCTGGTCGCCCTGTTCAGCGCCACCGCCGGGCTGACCTACGGCGCCTGGGTGGACGGCACTTCGCCGCTGCTGCTCGCGCTGTGGCTGGCCGGCTTGATCGCCGTGCTGGCAAGCCTGCTGGCGCTGGCGGGGCACCAGCGGGGTTCTTCACTGAAAGGAGTCTGACATGCTGGACATCAAGATACTCGGCCCGGGCTGCGCCAACTGCCGCAAGCTCGAGGAGATCGCCCGCGAAGCGGTGGCCGCGCTCGGCGTCGAGGCGCAGATCAGCAAGGTGACCGACATGCAGCAGATCATCGCCTACGATGTGCTGAAAACGCCGGGGCTGGTGATCAACGAAAAACTGGTCTCGTCGGGCCGCATTCCGACGCCGGCCTCGGTCGCCGACTGGATTCGTGCCGCGTGCTGAACACCGGGCGGCGAGCGCTTACCGGGCGCCGGGTGGGAAGCAGTGGCGCGTGCGATTGACGATCGCCACCAGCGAAAGCATGACCGGCACTTCCACCAGCACCCCTACCACGGTGGCCAGCGCCGCCCCGGAGTTCAGGCCGAACAGCGAGATCGCGACCGCCACTGCCAGTTCGAAGAAGTTGGAGGTGCCGATCAAGCAGGCCGGCCCGGCGATGTTGTGGGAGAGTTTCATCATCCGCGCGCCGACGAACCCGATGGCGAAGATGCCATAGCTCTGCACGATCAGCGGCACCGCGATCATCGCGATGACCAGCGGGCGGGCCACGATGGTGCCGGCCTGGAAGCCGAACAGCAGCACCACGGTGGCGATCAGGCCGACGATGGACCATGGCTTGAGCCACGCCACGAAGTCGCCCACCGCCCGGCCGGAACGGCGCGCCAGCAGGTGGCGGGTGGCCATGCCAGCGGCAAGGGGCAGTACGACGTACAGCACGGTGGATAGCGCCAGCGTTTCCCACGGCACCGTGATGTGGGTGATGCCGAGCAGGAGCGCGGCGATCGGCGCGAAGGCGACGATCATCACAAGATCGTTCACCGACACCTGTACCAGTGTGTAGTTGGCGTCGCCTTTCACAAGCTGGCTCCACACGAAAACCATCGCGGTGCACGGGGCGACGCCGAGCAGGATCATGCCCGCGATATACTCGCCGGCCGAATGCGGATCGACCCATGGCGCAAAGAGATACTGAAAGAACAACACCCCGAGCGCCGCCATCGTGAAGGGCTTGATCAGCCAGTTTACGATCAGGGTCAGGATGAGGCCGCGGGGTTTGCGCCCGACGTCCTTTACCGCATGCCAGTCGATCTGGATCATCATCGGGTAGATCATGACCCAGATGAGCACCGCGACAAGCAGGTTCACCTGCGCGATTTCGAGCCCGGCAATGGTCTGGAAAACGTCGGGCGCGACCAGGCCCAGCCCGACCCCGGCCGAAATGCCCAGCGCCACCCAGACGGTCAGGTAACGTTCGAATAGTCCCACGTCAGGCTTCCTTGTCGTCCACGCCGGTCCGGCCGATCTGCTCGAGTTCGCGTTTCAGGGCCAGGCCGTCAAGTTTGGCGATGGGTAGGCTCGCGAACAACGATATGCGCCGGTGCACGATTAGGAAGGCCTGGGAGAAGGCGCGCTGTTTCGCCTCGCCGGAGCCCTCGACCGTTACCGGGTCCGCGACGCCCCAATGGGCCGTCATCGGCTGGCCGGGCCAGACCGGACAAGCCTCGCCGGCGGTCTTGTCGCAGACCGTAAAAACGAAATCGAGCGAAGGCGAATCCGGCGTGGCGAACTCCCGCCAGTCCTTGCTGCGCAGTCCTTCGGTACCGATGCGATTGCGCCGCAGGAGTTCGAGGGCTGCCGGCTGGACATGGCCAGCCGGGTGGCTGCCGGCACTGAAGGCGCGAAAACGTCCGTGGCCGATCTCGTTGAGGATGGCTTCGGCCAGAATGCTGCGCGCTGAATTGCCGTTGCACAGGAACGGAACGTTGTAAGTCTTGGCGGACATGGGGGCTCCGTAAAAACAGGTTGTGCGTCGGGGCGGGTTGTTCGGGGACGGTCGGTCCGTCAGCAGTCCAGGCTGTCGGCGCAGGCGATCGCGGTGCCGACTTCGGCGCAGCGTTCCGGCGCGCCGGAACAGCACTCGGCGGTGAGGTAGCCGATCAGATCGCGCATCAGGGTCAGGTTTGCGCGGTAGCGCAGGAAGCGCCCCTGCGGCTCGACCGACAGCAGGCCGGCGTGGGTCAGCGCCTTGAGGTGGAAGGACAGGCTGTTGGCCGGCACCTCGAGGGCGGCGGCGATCTCGCCGGCCACCATGCCGTCCGGCCCCGTGCGCACCAGCAGCCGGAAGACGTCGAGCCGGGTGCCGGAGGCGAGGGATTCGAAGACCGCGAGGGCGGCTGCTTTTTCCATGATCTGACTTTTCCGGACGGGGCGAACCGTCACGTCGGTTGAACGGGTTGCCGCCGCGTCGCGGGCAGGCCGAGCGTCACCAGCCAGCAGACGAGCAGCATCAGCGCCGATCCGGTCAGCGCGTACGGCAGCCCGCCCCACTGGTAGAGCAGCCCCGACAGCAGCGTGCCGATGAAGCGTCCGAGCGCGTTGGCGGCGTAGTAGAAGCCGACGTCTTCGGCGGCTTTCTCGGAGCCGGCGTAGGCCAGCACCAGGTAGGAATGCACCGACGAGTTGACCGCGAAGGCGAAGCCGAAGAGGCCGAGCCCGGCCACCACCACCCACTCCGGATGCGGCGCGTCGAGCGCCAGCGCCATCGCCAGCGCGGCCGGCACCAGGGTCAGCGCGGCCGACCAGCGGCGCGCCGCCGGAACTTCGGCGCTGAGGCCGTCGGCGCTGCGCCGGACGATCTGCGGCGCGAGCGCCTGCACCACGCCGTAGCCGATAGTCCAGCTGGCGAGGAAGGCGCCGACCAGCGTGAAGGACCACCCCGCCGAGTACAGGAAGAGCGGCACGCCGACCACGAACCACACGTCGCGGGCGCCGAACAGGGCCACCCGGGCGGCCGCCAGCGCGTTGATGCCGGGGCTGGTGGCGAAGAGTTCGCGGGCTGATTTCGACGCCTTGCCGCGGCCCATCAGCGGCGGCAGCGACGTCAGCACGCCGGCCAGGACCAGCGCCAGCAGCGCCGCCATCGCCCACAGCGCGGCGCGGAAGCCCAGCGCTTCGAGCAGCACTCCGCCGAGGAAGAAGCCAATGCCCTTCATCGCGTTCTTGCTGCCGGTGAACCACGCCACCCAGTGGAACAGCCGGCCGCCGCCTTCGTCCTGCGCCGCCGCGGCGGTGATCTTGATCGCCGACTTGCTGGCGGTCTTGGTCAGATCCTTGGCGATGCCGCAGATGCCCTGTGCCACCACCACCCAGGCCACCGACAGCGCGGCGCTCCATCCGGGCTGCAGCAGCGACAGCAGCGTGAAGCCGGTGATCTGGGTGATCAGGCCGACGCTCAGCATGCGCGTGATGCCGTGGCGCGTCGCCAGCCAGCCGCCGATCAGGTTGGCCGCCACGCCGGCCGCCTCGTAGAGCAGGAACAGCAGCGCCAGCGTGAAGCCGGAGTAGCCGAGCCGGTGGAAGTGCAGCAGCACCAGCATCCGCAGTGCGCCGTCGGTGAGGGTGAAGCCCCAGTAGGCGGCGGTGACGATGGCGTAGTGGCGGGCGGCGTGGCCGGCCGGGGCGGGCGTCATCTCAGAGGCCCGTGTGGTTCATGTGGCAGGCCAGGTCCACCATCCGGCAGGCGTAGCCCATCTCGTTGTCGTACCAGGCATAGACTTTCAGCAGCGTGCCGTCGGTGACCATCGTGGACAGCGCGTCGACGATGGCGCTGCGCGTGTCGCGGGCGTAGTCGGCGCTCACCAGCGGGCGTTCCTCGTAGCCCAGGATGCCGGCCAGCGGGCCGCGTGCCGCGTCGGCGAAGAGGGCGTTCACCTCGTCGGCGGTGGTCGGGCGCTGGAGTTCGAACACGCAGTCGGTGAGCGAGGCGTTGAGCACCGGCGCGCGCACCGCATGGCCGTTGAGCTTGCCTTTCAGCTCCGGGTAGATCAGCGCGATGGCGGTGGCGCTGCCGGTGGTGGTCGGCGCCAGGCTCGTCATCGCGCTGCGGGCGCGGCGCAGATCCTTGTGCGGCGCGTCCACCACCAGATTGGTGTTGGTGGGATCGTGGATGGTGGTGATCTGGCCGTGCCGGATGCCCAGATTCTCATGCACCACCTTCACCACCGGCGCGAGGCAGTTGGTGGTGCACGAGGCGGCGGTGACGATGCGGTCGCGCGCCGGATCGTAGTTCGTGTGGTTGATGCCGACCACGATGTTGAGCACGTTGCCGGTCTTGACCGGCGCGGCCACGATCACGCGTTTGGCGCCGCGATCGAGGTGGCCCTGCAGGGTTTCCGGGGTCAGGAACTTGCCGGTGCATTCGAGCACCACGTCCACGCCCAGCTCGCCCCACGGAATTTCGGCCGCGGTGGCGTGGGCGCTGAACGACAGCCGGTGGCCGTCGATGCGGATCGTATCGTCGCCGTCGGCGGCGATGTCGGCCCGCCACTTGCCCTGCACCGAGTCGAAGGCCAGCAGGTGGGCGGTGGCCGCGGCGCCGCCCTTGATCTCGTTGAGGTGCACCACCTCCAGCCGGTTGCCCGCGCGGGGATCGTCGGACGGGCGCTCGGCCGCGCCCATCGCGGCGCGCAGGGCCAGACGGCCGATGCGGCCCATGCCGTTGATGCCAACTTTCATGTCGCCTCCTTGATGAGTGAACATTACAACGATAATCGAAATGTGGCTGCGGAGTGTGCTGGCGGAATGTGACGGCCGTGTGACGGCCGCGTGACATCGCCGGGCTTCCGTACAATGGCGCTCCGGCCGCCTGAGCGGGCGTCCCATCCCATCCCACCGCGCCGAGCCTCCCATGACCGCTGCCACGACCCTCGATCTCGACCTCGTCTCCGACTTCGTCTGCCCCTGGTGCTTCATCGGCAAGACCCGCCTCGAGCGGGCGCTGGCCGATCTGCAGGCCGTGCGGCCGGACATCGAGGTGCACGTGCGGTGGTGGCCTTTCCTGCTCAACCCCGACACGCCGCCAGAGGGCGAACCTTATCGGGCCTTTCTCGAGGCCAAGTTCGGCGGCCCGCGGAAGGTCGATGAAATCCTCGCGCGGATCGCCGATGCGGCCCGCCCGGACGGTCTGGCCTTCGCCTTCGAACGCATCCGGACCCGCCCGAACACCTTCAATGCC
>SSSX01000007.1 GCA_015657735.1 Zoogloeaceae bacterium | reverse complement strand
CGGGTCGAGGCGCATCACCGGCACGTTGCTCTTGCGGATCAGCCGCCAGCCGCGGCCGCCGGCGTCGGGGCGGTATTCGAGGCCGTTCTTCGAGGCTTCGATCAGGTCGCCGGCCGACACGGCGCCGGCGCGCAGCGTGCCGCCGACCTGTTCCTCCTGCTCGGCGACGCCGAAGACGATGGCGCCGCGGTCCTGCAGGATCTGCAGCGCCGCCACGCCGCGCAGGAAATCGTTGACCGGCGGCGCCTGACGGGGCGTCGGGCCGCTGGCGGTCTGGGCGTTGGGCACCCAGTTGAGGTTTTCGAGGTAGAGGCGGAAGACCTTGGAGATCGGCCAGGTGGTCTTGGCGAGGTAGATCACGCCGTCGAGCGGCAGCGGCGTGAACAGCTTGCGGGTGAATTCTTGGTCGTCGAGCGGCGTGAGGCTGAAGGTCGGACGGTCGGCGCCCATGATCTGCGCCTGCGGCAGCACGGTGGTGAAGCTGCCGCGGCTGACGTCGCCGCCGACCGCGGTGAAGAACGGCGTCAGGCCGATACTCTGGCTGCGCTCGAACTGGGCGGCGATGGCCGACACGGCGAGGCTGCTCGGGGTGTCGGTGTAGCGCAGGCGCACGATGTTGAGGAGCAGCTGCTGCTCGGTGGTGCGCTTGATGACTTCGTTGTACTGCAGGCGGGTGTCGTCGAGGGACGGCGGGCCGAGGCTGGTGCAGCCGGCCAGGCCGAGGCCGGCGGCCAGCGCGAGGCAGCGGAATGCGGTGCAAAGTGGCATGGTGGCCATCGTCACGGAGCGGTGGGGGTCGCCGCGAGCATAGCGCGGGCGGGTTACGGTTTCAGTCCCGGAAGGCTTCGACGGCGATCAGCAGGCGCACGTCGTCGCCGACCGACGGGATGTATTTGGTCATGCCGAATTCCGAGCGCCTGAGGCTGGCGACGATGTCGGCGCCGCAGGTTTCGCGCTTGTTGAGCGGATGTGGCGCGCAGTGGAAGCGGCTGATGGTCAGCACGACCGGCCGGGTGACGCCGAGCAGGGTCAGGCTGCCTTCGGCGGCGGTCGGCCGCTCGCCGTCGAAGACGAGGCGCTCGGAGCGGAAGGTGATCGTCGGGTGGGCGGCGGTGTTGAAGTAGTTCTCGCCGCGCATGTTCTCGCTCCATTTGGCCGAGCCCATGTCGATCGAGGCGGCGTCGATGCTCACCTCCACCGAGCCCTGGCGGGCGGCCGGATCGAGCACGATGCGTCCGCCGGTCTTGTTGAAGCGTCCGCGCTGGGTCGAGAAACCCAGATGGTCCACCTCGAAAACCGGGAAGGTGTGGTTCGGGTCGATGCTGTAGGCGGCCGGGGCGGCGACGGCCGGCGCGGCGAGGGCGGCCAGCAGGAGGGCGAGACAGGCTTTCATGGGCGGTCCGGGCGGCGGATGTGGACAACGAAGAGGGCGCCGCGGCGCCCTCTGGTCAGCGAGCGGCGGGTTTCAGGCGTCGGCCGGCGGACGGCTCGACAGTTCGGCCTCGAGGCGGGCGACGCGGTGCTCGAGGTCGATGATCTTTTCGTTGGCGCGGGCGAGCACTTCGCGCTGCACGTCGAATTCCTCGCGGGTCACCAGATCGAGCTTGGAGAAGCCGCTGGCGAGCAGCGCGCGGGCATTTTTTTCCAGATCCTTGGCGGGACTGCTGGCGAGGAGTTCGGAAACTTTCGAGCCGATTTCATCGAGGATCTTCGGGTTGGTCATGGCTGCGTTCCTCACGGGGAAAAAGAAAGGCGGGTCGATTCAAGTTTAGCACCGCCGATGCGTGCCGGTCCGGGCGAGTCATGCACCAAAAACACGCACTTAAATGGTGCATGATCCCAACTCGGTGCGCGCTTGATCTGCATTGCGCCGCAGCAAAGTCCGTCGTCGCGGGTTAGTTGGCTGAAACATAAGCGTTTTTAAAACTGGCACGTGGATTGCTAGATCGAAATTACCCACTTTGACCATCAGGAGATTTCCACCATGCGCAAGACCGTCATCGCCTCCGCCCTGATTGCCGCCGGCGTCGCCCTGCCCACGCTGGCCAGCGCCGCCGATGCTGCGCCCGCGCCCGAACACACCTACACCGGCAACCTGACGATCGCCTCCGAGTACATCTACCGCGGCATCGGCCAGACCAACCGCAAGCCGGCCATCCAGGGCGGCCTCGACTACGCCCACTCCAGCGGCCTGTACGTCGGCACCTGGGGTTCCAACGTGTCGTGGCTGAGCGACGGCAACAGCACCGTCAGCAACAGCCTCGAGTGGGACTTCTACGGCGGCTACAAGAACACCGTCGGCGACTTCGGCTACGACGTTGGTCTGCTGCAGTATTTCTACCCGGGCTCCGGCTACGGCAACAACCCGAACACCCTGGAAGGTTACGT
>SSSX01000568.1 GCA_015657735.1 Zoogloeaceae bacterium | reverse complement strand
CGTCTGGAAGAGCTCGGCGATGCCGGCCGGCGCATCCGCGAACCGCTCAAGCTGATCGCCGAACAGGCCCTGCGCGCCGGCGACATCGTCCATCGGGTGCGCGGCTTCGTGCGCCGCGGCGAACTGGTGGCGGTGCCGGTGGACATCAACGCTGTGGTGCGCAGCGTGGTCCGCTTCTCCGAGTTCGAGGCGCGGGCCCATGCGGTGCTGTTCGCGCTCGAACTGGGCGAGTCGCTGCCGACCGTCGCCGCCGACCAGGTGCAGCTCGAACAGGTGCTCAGCAACCTCGTCAAGAACGCCATCGACGCCATGAGCGCAACCGGCGGCGAACGGCGGCTGGTGATCCGTACCCGGGCCGCCAACGGCGTCGTCGAGGTGGCCGTCATCGATCATGGCGAGGGGCTCGGCGAGGCAGTCCGCCACGATCCGTTCGCGCCCTTCGCGACGACCAAGCCCGATGGCGTCGGCCTCGGTCTGGCGATCTGCCGCACGATCGTCGAGAACCATGGCGGGCGCCTGTGGGTCGACACCAGTACGGCACAGGGAACGACGTTCTGCTTCGCCTTGCCTTGCACCCCTGCGCCGTAAAATGATGTCTGTAACGTTATCGTCACGGAGCGTTTCTGATGAGCGGGAGGCTGACATGGACGAGCCGCTTGTATGTGTGGTGGATGACGACGATGCTGTCAGGCTGTCCATCGGCCTGCTGATCGAAACCCTCGGGCTGCCGGTGCGGAGTTTTGCCAGTGCGCTCGATGTGCTGGCCGACGACGATGCGCTCGCGCGCGCGCACTGCGTGGTGCTCGACGTGCGCATGCCGGGCCTCTCCGGCGTCGGCCTGCAGGAGCGTCTGCTCCGGCTGGAGCACAGCGCGCCGATCATTTTCGTGTCGGCGCATGGCGATGTGCCGATGGTGGCGCGGGCGATGCGCGAGGGGGCCTTCGATTTCCTGCAGAAGCCGTTCAACGAGCAGGTGCTCCTCGACCGTGTCCAGGAGGCCGTCCAGCTGGCCGCGCAGCGGCGCCGTGACGGCGCCTGGCTGGCCGACATCCACGGGCGGCTCGACAGCCTCACCGCGCGGGAGCGCGATGTCATGGACGGCATGGTGGCCGGACGGCTCAACAAGCAGATCGCCGAGGATCTGGGAATCAGCATGAAAACCGTCGAGCAGCACCGGGCGAGGGTCATGGAAAAACTCCAGGTCGACTCGCTGGCCGAACTGGTGCGCATCGTCGTCCGCTCGGGCTGCGACGGCGGCTGAATTCGGGTCGCCCTGCTGATATAAGGGTTTTCCCTTATGGATGAGCGGGAAATGCCGGATTTGGGGAATTCGTTTGTTTAGGCAGAATTCGCCCCGATTGCCAAGCGGTCGCATCGACAAACAAACCAAAGGGTGGAGGAGACCCCCCGCGGTGCGCGCTGGCTTTTTTCATTTTTTGAGGAAGTCCCATGTCGGCAAAAGGTTTCGCACAGTTTGGCCTGTTTCAGGACGTCACCCTCGATAGCCTGATCGAGCTCAGCCAGAGTCTGGCCGCCCAGGTCGAGAAAATCACCCGTCTGCAGTTCGATGCCGGACTCGAATCGTCCCGCGAGGCGATGGCCGCTACCCAGGCGCTGCTCGAAGTCAAGGATGCGGAAGGTCTGAGCAAGTGGCAGGAAACCTACTTCCAGCCGAATCTCGACCGTGCCACTGACAGCGCCCGCCAGCAGTACGCACTGCTGATCGAGACCCGTGACATCGTGGCCGATGCGCTCAAGCAGTCGACGACCGACGCGACCCGCAAGATCCAGGAGAACATCGACCGTATCGCCGAAGGCGCGCCGGAAGGCTTCGCGCCGCTGTTCGACGCGATCCGCAAGAGCCTCGAAACCCAGGTCTCCGCGCTCGACACGATGGGGAAGGTTGCCGATCAGCTGGGTGAAATTGCCAGCGCCAACCTGCAGGTTTTCCAGGGTGCCGCTGCGGCACCGGCCGCCAAGTCGCGCGCCGCCACCCGGCGGAAGGCCGCCTGAGCCGCCACCAGTTTCCGTTTCAAGGGTTTGAGGCCGCATCCGCAAGGACGCGGCCTTTTTTTCGCCGACCGGATTTCGCCCGGCGGTGCCGATCGCGCTACCATCGCGCCCCATGATCGAAGCGCACGATGACCTGCACGCCCGCGCCTGGCGGGCCCTGATGAGTGGCGAGCCGGACGTGAAGTCGGCGCAGGCAAGCCAGCTTTACGACGACTGGCAGGCCGGCCGGATCGGTGTGCCGGCGGCCAGCCGGTGTCCGCTGCAGGCAGTCGAGGACGCCGGGCGTCCGCTGCGGCCCGAGCTGATCGCCCACACGGCGCTGCCGCGCCGCCGGCCGGGGGCGCCGGAAGGCCATGCGGCGCTGCTGCATGCGATCGCCCACATCGAATTCAACGCGATCAATCTGGCCCTCGATGGCGTCTACCGTTTCCGCGGACTGCCGGCGGAGTTTTACGGCGGCTGGCTGCAGGTGGCGGCGGAGGAGGCTTACCACTTCGGGCTG
>SSSX01000567.1 GCA_015657735.1 Zoogloeaceae bacterium | reverse complement strand
CACGCGCCCTTCGCATCCCGCCCGGCAGACTGCGCGACGCTGATCGAGAGCTTCGCCCTTGACTGACCATCCCGCCCCCAAGCACGCCGTCCGCGCCGCCTTCGACAAGGCCGCCGACGGCTACGACGCGGTCGCCACCGTCCAGCGCGCCGCCTGCGACCGCCTGCTGAGCCTCGCCATCGACGCCGCCGCGGCGCGGCCCGCCTTCGCGCCCCGGCGCATACTCGACGCCGGCTGCGGCACCGGCTACGCGCTGCCCGGCCTCGCCCGCGCCTTCCCGGCGGCCGAGCTGATCGCCCTCGATTTTGCGCCGGCCATGCTGCGCCGCCACCCGCCCGGCCTCGCCCGCGCGCTGTGCGCCGACCTCGAACACCTGCCGCTCGCCGACGGCAGCCTCGACGCCATCTGGTCGAGCTACGCGCTGCAGTGGTGCACCCCGCAACGTGCGCTGCCGGCCCTCGCGCGCAGCCTGCGCCGCGGCGGCCAGCTGTGGATCGCAACCCTCGGCCCCGGCACTCTCGCCGAGCTGCGCGACGCCTTCCGCGAGGTGGACGACGACGAACACGTGCTGCGCTTCGAACCCCCGCAAGCGCTCGTCGACGCCGCCGAAGCGGCCGGCCTGCGCCTCATCGGCAGCCGTCGCGAGACCCTGCGGGCGTGGGCGCCCGACCTGCGCAGCCTGCTCGCCGACATCAAGACCCTCGGCGCCCATCAAACCGGCGCCCGGCGGCGCCCGCTCGGCAAGTCGGCGTGGGCCGCCCTCGGCGCCGCCTACGAAAAGCACCGCGGCCCGGCCGGGCTGCCCGCCTCCTACGACACCTTCTGGCTGGTCGCGGAAAAGGGCTGACCCCCGCACCGGCCGCCTCATCACCCCGCCCAAGCATGCAAGCGACCGCCTACTTCATCACCGGCACCGACACCGAGATCGGCAAGACCTTCGTCACCTGCGCCCTCCTCCACGCCGCCCGCGCGGCGGGGCGGCGCGCCGTCGGCATGAAACCGGTGGCAGCCGGCGCCGACTCGGTGAACGGTGAATTCATCAACGAGGACGCCGCCCGCCTGCGCGCCGCCGGCAGCTTCGACCCCGGCCTGGCGCTGCTCAACCCCTACTGCCTGGCCAGCCCGATCGCCCCGCACATCGCCGCCGCCGAAGAAGGCGTGCGCATCGATCCGGAGCGGATCAAGGCGGCCTTCGCGACGCTGGCAAGCCGTGCCGATGTGGTGCTGGTCGAAGGCGTCGGCGGCTTCCGCGTCCCGCTCGGCGACGCTTACGACACCGCCGATCTGGCCCGCGACCTGGGCCTGCCGGTGATTCTGGTGGTGGGAATGCGCCTTGGCTGCATCAGCCACGCGCTGCTGACCGCCGAAGCCATCGCGGCCCGCGGCCTGCGCCTCGCCGGCTGGGTTGCCAATCAGGTCGATCCGGCGATGCTGCGCTTCGACGAAAATCTCGCCGCCCTCGTCGCCCGCCTGCCGGCACCGCTGCTCGGCGTCGTGCCCTTCCAGCGCGATGGCAACGCCGCCGCCGCGGCAGGCGGCCTGCAGCTAGCGCTGTAAGCCGCGACGCTGGCGCAACTGCTCGAACAGGCAGACACCGGCGGCGACCCCCACATTGAGCGATTCCATGCCGCCCGGCATCGGAATCAGCACGCGCTGCGTCGCCAGCGCCGCCACGGCCGGCGACAAACCCTGCCCTTCCGATCCGAACAGCCAGGCCACCGCAGCGCGCAGATCGAGGTCGTAAAGTTCGACGGCGTCGCGCAGATCGGCGGCCACGACGATGCCCCGAAAGCCGGCCAGCGCCGCCGCCGCATCGACATCCTCGCGGATCTTCAACCCGAAATGGGCACCCATCGCCGCACGCACGACCCGCGGCGCCCAGGCCTGGGCGCAGCCTTTGGTCAGCAGCACATCGACCACCCCCGCCGCCGCCGCGGTGCGCAGGATGGTGCCCAGATTGCCCGGATCCTGCACGGCATCCAGCACCACGCAATCCCCGGCGGGCAGCGTGGCCGCCGCCGGCGACGGAATCGGGATCACGGCCAGCACCCCGCTCGGCGCATCCACCGGACTAACGTGGGCGAACAGCCGGTCGGGCAGTTCGATGCAACTGTCGGCCGCACAACGCGCCACCAGCGCCGCGATCTCCGGCTGCCGCAGCCCGCTTTCGCTAACCACCACCCGCGTCGGCCGCACGCCCCGCTCCAGCGCCACGCCGAGCACGTGGGCGCCGTCGAGGAGCGTCTCGCCGCTCGTCCGCCGCGCCCGCGCCGAGGTGGCAAGGGCGTGCAGATGTTTGACGGTCGGGTTGTCGCGGGAGGTGATCTGTTTCAAGGTTCAAAAAGCCAGGCCAAGGGTGGCCAGCAGCACGGT
>SSSX01000566.1 GCA_015657735.1 Zoogloeaceae bacterium | reverse complement strand
GCACTTCGGCTACGGCCTCGCCGCTGCCGGCGCGCTGGTCTTCGGCTGGGCCATGATCGCCCTGTGCTTCATCGACCTCGACACCCAGCTGCTGCCCGACAGCATCACGCTCCCGCTGCTGTGGCTCGGCCTGCTGCTCAACCTCGCCGGCACCTACACCGACATTTCCAGCGCCGTCGTGGGCGCCGCAACGGGCTATCTGGCCCTGTGGTCGGTATTCTGGCTGTTCAAGCTCGCGACCGGCAAGGAAGGCATGGGCTACGGCGACTTCAAACTGCTCGCCGCCATCGGCGCCTGGCTGGGCTGGCAGATCCTGCCGCTGACGATCCTGCTGTCGTCGGTGGTCGGCGCGATCGTCGGTGTCGCGCTGATCGTCCTGCGCCGGCATGGCCGCGAAATCCCGATTCCCTTCGGCCCTTATCTCGCGGCAGCGGGCCTGCTGGCGCTGTTCTGGGGCGCGCCGCTGACCGCCGCCTATCTCGGCATGCTCTGACTCCGGCGGCTTGAAACCGGCGCATCCGCCCCCATATGGTCGGATGCGGGTCTGTTTCGCCCGATGTTGCGATGCGCTAAACTTCGCCAATTGACTTTCCGGAGCTCGTCATGCCCATCTACGAGTATCGCTGCAGCAGCTGCGGCCACCAAAAAGACCATCTTCAAAAAATGAGCGACGCCCCGCTCACCACCTGCCCCGCGTGCGGTGCCGAAACCTACGCGAAGCAGCTCTCCGCCGCCGGCTTCCAGCTCAAGGGAAACGGCTGGTACGCCACCGACTTCAAGGGCGGCAATGGCGCCAGCCCGAAGACCGAGGCCGCCAAGGCCGACACCGCGGCCCCGGCAACCCCCTGCGGCGGCAGTTGCGCGTGCCACTGATCGCAGACGCACGCGAACACCGCTGAATGAAAAAATACTTCGTCACCGGACTACTCATCTGGATTCCGGTGGTCATCACCTTCGTGGTGCTGGCCTGGATCGTCACGACACTCGACCAGATCCTGCTGCTGGTTCCTCCCGCGCTGCGGCCGGATGCCCTGTTTGGCTTTCACGTACCGGGCATCGGGGTCGTCGTTTCGCTGATCGTGATCGTCGTCACCGGGCTGGCCACCGCCAACTTCGTCGGCCAGCGCCTGGTTCGGTTTTGGGAAGTCCTGCTGTCGCGCATCCCGGTGGTCAAGTCGATCTACTACAGCGTCAAGCAGGTTTCCGACACCCTGCTGTCGAGCAATGGCCAGGCTTTCCGCAAGGCGCTGCTGATCCAGTACCCCCGCGAGGGAATGTGGACCATCGGCTTCCAGACCGGCTCCCCCGGCGGCGACGCGGCCCGTCACCTGGGCAACGACTTCGTCAGCGTCTATGTGCCGACCACGCCCAACCCCACCTCCGGCTTCTTCCTGATGCTGCCGCGCAAGGACGCCATCGAACTAGACATGAGCGTCGACGAAGCCCTCAAGTACATCATCTCGATGGGCGTCGTCGCACCGCCAACGTCCCACCGGGCGGCCCCGCCACACGTGCCGGCAGCCCTGTTGAACCAATAAGCACATCCACACACGCGCCGGCCGAGGCGCGTTCCGTCTTTCCAGGAACCACGATCCCACCATGCGAACTCAATACTGCGGCCTCGTTTCGTCCGCCTATCTCGACCAGATCGTCACCCTCTGCGGCTGGGTCCATCGCCGGCGCGACCACGGCGGCGTGATCTTCATCGACCTGCGCGACCGCGAGGGCCTCGTCCAGGTCGTCTGCGATCCCGACCGCGCCGACATGTTCGAGGTAGCCGAGTCCGTCCGCAACGAGTTCGTCCTGAAGATCACCGGCAAGGTGCGCCGCCGCCCGGCCGGCACCGAAAACACCAACCTGGTGTCCGGCGAGATCGAAGTGCTGTGCCA
Organism: Zoogloeaceae bacterium; assembly: GCA_015657735.1. Lineage (GTDB taxonomy): Bacteria > Pseudomonadota > Gammaproteobacteria > Burkholderiales > Rhodocyclaceae > Zoogloea. Next base: position 1,528 of record SSSX01000566.1, on the reverse strand, counting down.
CGCGATCGAAGTCCTCAACACTTCGGCCACGCCACCGTTCCAGCTCGACGAGGAAAACCTCTCCGAGACCACCCGTCTCACCCACCGCGTCATCGATCTGCGCCGTCCGCAGATGCAGAAGAACATGATGCTGCGCTACAAGACGGCGATGGCCTTCCGCCGCTTCCTCGACGCGCAGGGCTTCATCGACATCGAAACCCCGATGCTCACCAAGAGCACCCCGGAAGGCGCCCGCGACTACCTCGTGCCGTCCCGCGTGCACGACGGCCAGTTCTTCGCGCTGCCGCAGTCGCCGCAACTCTTCAAGCAGATGCTGATGGTGGCCGGCTACGACCGCTACTACCAGATCGTCAAGTGCTTCCGCGACGAAGACCTGCGCGCCGACCGCCAGCCGGAATTCACCCAGGTCGATATCGAAACCTCCTTCCTCACCGAAGCCGAGATCACGGCGATGATGGAAGAAATGATCCGCACGATCTTCAAGGAAGTGCTGGCCGTCGAGCTGCCCAGCCCCTTCCCGCGCATGACTTACGCGGAAGCCATGGACCGCTTCGGCTCCGACAAGCCCGACCTGCGCGTGACCCTCGAACTCACCGACGTCACCGATGCCGTCGCCGACGTGGCCTTCAAGGTGTTCAGCGGCCCGGCCACCTCCGGCGGCCGCGTCGCCGCCATGCGCGTGCCGGGCGGCGCCAGCCTGACCCGCGGCGAGATCGACGAGTACACCAAGTTCGTCGGTATCTACGGCGCCCGCGGCCTCGCCTACATCAAGGTCAACGACGTCACCCAGCCGAACGAAGCCGGCCTCCAGTCGCCGATCGTCAAGAACCTCCACGAAACCGCGCTGCGCACGATTCTCGAGCGCACCGGCGCGCAGTCCGGCGACCTGATCTTCTTCGGCGCCGACAAGACCAAGGTCGTGAACGACGCCCTCGGCGCGCTGCGCATCAAGCTCGGCCACGAAAAGGGCTTCGTCAACGGCAAGGCCTGGGAGCCGCTGTGGGTCGTGGACTTCCCGATGTTCGAGTACGACGACGAGGACAAGCGCTGGACGGCCTGCCACCACCCCTTCACCAGCCCGAAGGACGAGCACGTCGAACTGCTCACCACCGACCCCGGCAAGTGCCTCGCCAAAGCCTACGACCTGGCGCTCAACGGCTGGGAAATCGGCGGCGGCTCGGTGCGCATCCACCGCGCCGAAATGCAGGAAAAGGTCTTCTCCGCGCTCAACATCGGGCCGGAAGAACAGCAGCTCAAGTTCGGCTTCCTGCTCGACGCGCTCAAGTACGGCGCGCCGCCGCACGGTGGTCTGGCCTTCGGCCTCGACCGCATCGTCACGATGATGACCGGCGCCGAGTCGATCCGCGACGTGATCGCCTTCCCCAAAACCCAGCGCGCCCAGTGCCTGCTCACCAACGCCCCGTCGCCGGTGGACGAGAAGCAGCTGCGCGAACTGCACATCCGCCTGCGCCAGAAGGCGCCGGAAGCGCCGGCGGCCTGATCGCCAAAAGCGTCACACTCGGGGGCG
>SSSX01000565.1 GCA_015657735.1 Zoogloeaceae bacterium | reverse complement strand
TGGGATGCCGCGAGCCACGCCCAGATCGGGCAGCCGGCGGTTCACCTGGGCATCGTGTCGAGCGTCGCCGTCAGCCCGGACGGCAAAACCATCGCGTCCGGCAGTCACGACTGGACCTTGCGGCTGTGGGATGCGGCCAGCGGCGCGCCGCTCGGCAAGCCGCTGGTCGGGCACACCAACCAGGTGCACGGCGTGGCCTTCAGCCCCGACGGCAAATACCTCGTGTCGGGCAGCGGCGACGACAGTCTGCGCCTGTGGAGCGCGGCAACCGGCACGGCGGTCGGCGATCCGCTGCGGGGCCACGCCGGCTCGGTCACCAGCGTCGTGTTCAGCCCGGACGGCCGCGCCGTCGTGTCGGGCAGCAAGGACGCCACGCTGCGCCGCTGGGCGGTGCTCGAGGCGTGGGCCGATGCGCTGTGCGCCAAGCTGCAGCGCAACATGAGCGTCAAGGAGTGGCGGGAGCGGGTGTCGCCCGACATTCCGTATGTCAGGCAGTGCGACCGGCTGCCGGTGCCGGACTGATTCAGCCGATTCAGGAAAGGAAGCGACATGAAACAAACTTCGCGACGCTGGCTGCTGCTGGCGGCGCTCGTCATGGCGACGGGCGGGGCGTGGGCGGCCGAGGGCGACTGGGTGGCGCAGATCAAGAAAGCCCACGGGGCGGTGACCATCGAGCGCGGCAATCAGCACCACGAGGGCGTGGTCGGCGTGCGGCTGAAGGAGAACGACGTGATCGTCACGCGCGGCGAGGCGTCGGTGGGCATGATCTTCAACGACAACTCGATGCTCTCCCTCGGCCCCAACACCGAAGTCGTGCTGCAGCGCTATTCCTACGACCCCACCACCTATCTGGGCGCCTTCGATGCGTTGGTGCGGCGCGGTTCGGTCGTGGTGACGACCGGCAACATCGCCAGCCAGTCGGCCGAGGCGATGCGGATCATGACGCCCGAGGCCGAACTGCGGGGCGGCAAGGCCAGTTCCTACGCGGTCAGCGTCGAAGGGAGATGAGCATGAAACACGGAATCCTGGTTCTGACCGCCCTGCTCGCCGCCGGCTGCGCGCAGGAGCGCTACGTGCTGCTGCCGAACGACGGCGGCGAAGGCAGCAGCGTGGTGGTGACGCCCCGCTCGGGCAAGGCGCTGACCCTCGACAAGCCCTACGCGACGGCGCGGTCCCGTTCGGCGGGGGTCGAGGCGTCGAGCATCGAGGCGGTGGCCGAGCGTTTCGGCGGCGCGCTGGGCGCCCGCCCGGCGGCGCCGAAGAAATTCACGCTGTACTTCCTCGAAGGCACCGACGAATTCACGCCGGCTTCGAAGGCCGAACTCGACGAGGTGCTGGCCGAGATCCGCCGGCGGCCGGCGCCGGACATCAAGGTGGTGGGGCACACCGACCGGGTCGGCTCGGTGAGCGACAACGACCGTCTGGCGCTGGTGCGGGCGCGCAAGGTGCAGGCCGAACTGGGCCGCCTCGGGATTCCGCCGGAGGCCATCCAGGCCAGCGGGCGCGGCGAGCGCGAGCCGGTCAAGCCGACCGACGACGAAGTCGCCGAGCCGCTCAATCGGCGCGTCGAAATCCAGGTGCGCTGAGCCGTGGCGGCGGCCGGCGGTCAGCCGCGGGCCGCGGCGGCGCCGTCGCTGCGCCCGGCCACCGAGCGCAGCAGCGCGCCGAACAGCAGCGAGGCGGCGATGGTGGCCACCACGCAGCCTTCCCAGAAGCCGGCCACCGACGGCGCGCCGGCGCGCCACGGGGCGTGGAAGCTGAGCCAGTAGCCGCCGGACAGGCCGATCCCCCAGAAGCAGACGGTGTGCAGCACCATCGGCAGCAGCGTCACTTTGTAGCCGCGCAGCGCGTGCGCCGCCACCGTCTGGATGCCGTCGAAACCCTGGTAGAGACACAGGTACACCACCAGTCCGAGGGCCACGCCCTGCACCGCCGGATCGGTGGTGGACAGCCCGATCAGCGGTTCGCGCAGCAGCCACAGCAGCACGCCGATCACCACCGCGCAGGCGGCGGTCAGGCTCAGGCCGACCCGCGCGGTGAGTCGTGCGCGGCCCCAGTCGTGGGCCCCGGAGGCCTGTCCGACCAGCACCAGCGTGGCGATCGACAGGGCCAGCGGCAGCATGTAGATCAGGCCGGTGAAGTTGGCGATGACCCGGTGGCCGGCCACCGTTTCGATGCCCAGGCGGGCCACCAGGATGGCGATCAGCGTGAATGAGCTGATGTCGACGAAGGTCGACAGCCCCATCGGCACGCCGAGGCGCAGCAGCTTGCCGAGCTCCGCCGGGCGCGGCGGCTGCCAGTCGGCGAAGATGCGGTAGCGGCGGTAGGCCGGGTTGCGGAGCAGGTAGGTCAGGCCGCACAGCAGGGACAGCCAGTTGATGATCGCGGTCGACACCCCGCAGCCGGTGCCGCCCAGTTCGGGCAGGCCGAACTTGCCGTTGGTCAGCGCCCACGCCAGCGGGACATGCACCGCGGTGACGATGGCGCTGATCGCCATCAGCGCCCGCGGCCGGCCGACGGCGTTGTTGAAGGCGTAGAAGGCGCGGTAGAACAGCAGCGCCGGCAGGCCGGCGGCGGTGGCGGCGAGATAGGCCGCGGCTTTGCCGGCCACTCCGGGCGGCACCTCGGCCAGCTGCAGCAGCGCGCCGGGGGCGAGCATCACGCCGACGCCCGGCACGGCCAGCATGGCGGCCAGCCAGAAGCCCTGCTGCAGGGCCGGGCCGATCTCGCCGTGGCGGCCGGCGCCGACGTGATGGGCGACGGTCGGCGCGATGGCCTGCAGCGTGCCGGCCAGCAGCATGATCACCGAGATGTAGAAACTGCTGCCGATGGCGACCCCGGCCAGATCGTTGGTGCCATAACGGCCGGCGATCACCGTATCGGCGATCATCATGCACATGGATAGCACCTGGGCGATCAGGATCGGCCAGGCGTGATGGAACAGCTGGCGGACGATGGTGCCGGCGCTCTGCGGCGCGGGCACCGGGGCGGCGAGGTGGGCGGCGGTCAAGGGAGGGGTCAGCCGGCGTTGGCGAGCGCCGTGAAGTCGCGTTTTTCCATCAGCCACGATACCGCAAAACCGGCAACCAGGCCCCAGAAGGCGGCGCCGATGTTGAGGACGCCGATGTCGGCGACGGTGACGAGCAGGCTGATCAGCGCGCCGAGGGTGAACTTGCCGCCGCCGAACGAGGCGACGAACGAACCTTGCAGCACGCGCAGCATGGCCAGACCGCCGAGCACCATGATGTATTCCTTCGGCGCGGCCAGCATCAGGCCGGTGAAGGTCGGCGCCATCAGGCCGAACAGCACGGCGACGAGGCCGAAGGTCAGCGCGGCGGTGTAGTGGCGGTGATGCTCGCCGGAGGAGGTCAGGAGCGCGTTGGTCGGGCCGGTCAGGCAGCTGCTGACGGCGCCGACGGTGGCACTCAGCGCGGCGCCGAGGCCCGACACGAAGGCGACGGTGTTGACCGGCGGCTCGTGCTGGACCGACTTGAGCACCGCCACGCCCTGGCCGTTCTGCACCACCAGCACGGTGATCGCCAGCGGTACGACCAGCTCGACCAGCGCGCCGAGCGACCACACCGGCGCCTGCACGACCGGGTGGGCGAAGCCGAAGCTGCCCACCGCCGCGGTGTCGAAGCGGCCGAGCACGCCGATCGCCAGCGCGCCGACCAGCAGCGCGCCGATCACCGGCGGCATGCGCCTGCCCCACACGGCGCTGGCCGACAGCAGCAGGAAGGCGACCACCATCGGCGCGGCGATCGCCACGTCGCTGTGCAGCGCGCGCACCAGATCGAGGCCGAAGCGCAGGAACACGCCGGCCACCATGCCCATCACGATCGGCATCGGCAGCGACGCCATCAGCCGCTTGACCAGCCCGCTGGCGCCCAGCACGAGGATCAGCAGGCTGGTTGCGTAGAACGCGCCGATCACCTCGGCGAAGCTCAGGTGCTGCAGCGCCGGGCCGACCAGCACGGTGCCGGGGATGGTCCATGCGAAGCCGAGCGGCGCCTTGTAGCGCCAGCTCATGGCAATGGTGACGAGGCCGTTGATGAAGAACACGCCGAACACCCACGACGCCAGTTCGGCCTGCGACAGGCCGCCGCGGGTGCCGACCGACAGGATGATGGCGACCGGGCCGGTGGCGGCGAAGATGAAACCGATCAGGCCGTTGGCGAAGTAGGTCAGGCCGAAGTCGTCGAGGATCTGGCGCAGGCCGGGGGCGCGGGCGGTGGGGCGTTCGAGGTGGGCGAGCATGGGGACTCCGAGGCAGTCAGGAAACCGGCTGGGCGACCGGAAAGGCGGGAACGGGTTTGCGGATCGTCAGCAGGATGCCGCCCAGCACCAGGGCCATGCCGGCGTAGTGATATCCGCTGGGCAGTTCGCCGAGCAGCAGCGCCGACAGGATCGACGCGAACACCGGCATCAGGTGGATGAACAGCGAGGCCACGGCCGGCCCGACCGCGGCGACGCCGATGTTGAAGCACAGCACGCCGAGAAAGGCGGCGACGACGCCGGCGTAGAGGATGCCGGCCACCGCGCCGGCGTGCAGCCGCAGCGCGGCGCCGCTGACCAGCTCCCAGGCGTACATCGGCAGCATCACGGCGAGGCCGACGACGATCAGCGCGGCGAGCAGCAGCATCGGATGCACGCCGGCCGGCCGCCATTGCAGGAAGGCGGTGTAGAGGCTCCACGCCAGCACCGCCAGCAGCATCCACAGATCGCCGGTGTTGAGGGTCAGGCCGAGCAGCGTATCGACGCTGCCGCGGCTGATCAGCACCACCACCCCGACCAGCGACAGCAGGCCGCCGACGATCTCCGGTCGCGACAGGCGCTTGCCGAAGAACACCATCGCCAGCACGCTGGTGACCACCGGAATGAAGGAGTTGAGCAGCGTCGCGCTGGTCGCGGTGGTGTACTGGACGGCGACGTAGGAAAAGGTGTTGTAGCAGCCGATGCCGAACACGCCGAGGAAGAGCAGTTTCTTCCAGGCGGCGCGCAGCAGCGGCCACTGGCTGCGCAGATGCGGCAGCGCCAGCGGCAGCACGCACAGCAGCGCGGTGACCCAGCGCCAGAAGGCCAGTGCCACCGGCGGCAGGTCGGCGCGCAGGCCGCGGCTCATCACCATGTTGCCGGCCCAGAACAGGGCGGTGAGGGCGAGCAGCAGGTAGGGGTTGAAGCGGAGGCGGCGCATGGTTCAGGCGCGGCCGGGCTGGCGGGCGGTAGGTTGGCGGAGATTCATCGGAGCGGCCTTCGAGCGGGAATGGCCTGAATTGTGGTTGTTTTCGATTCCGGGATAAATCCCGGTGAAATGAAAACACTGTTTTCGTACGATGAATAATATCGGGGCGGGTGGCCGGCGCGGGGCGTGCCGCCGTCAACGGGCTCAAGCTGGAAGAGACCAAGGCGAACCGCGAGACGGGCGGCCTTGAGCGGCGCTTTCGTCGCCCTCGTCCTCGTCCGCGGCTTCGACTTCGACTTCGTTGTCGGTACGGCGACCGAAAAGTCCTTGGTTCAGTATGGGCGATGCGGTCGGCTTCCGACCTATAATCTGGCTAACCAACTCCGTCAGGATTTCCGCGATGAAAACCGTCCCCGTCTACGAGGCTAAAACCCGGCTCTCCGAGTTGCTGGCCGCCGTCGAACTTGGCGAGGAGGTCACCATCACCCGGCGTGGCCGGCCGGTTGCCCGGCTCGTGGCTGCGGTGGATTCTCCGGTCGCGGCCCTCACTCAGCGCGAGCGGGTCGCCGGCACCTTTGCACGCCTGCGGGAGATGCGCCAAGGGCGCACGCTCGGTGGCAGT
>SSSX01000006.1 GCA_015657735.1 Zoogloeaceae bacterium | reverse complement strand
TGGAGGCTGCGGGCATTCTGGTCCGGCAGGGCGGCCAGGCTCGGCGGCAGGGCCTCCTTGGGCGGCATGTCGGCTTTGCCGAGGAGCAGGGGCAGCACGGCCTTTTTTCCCGTCAGGGCGGTGGCGAGTTCGGCCCGCACCCAGTCGGCCTTCTGGTCGATGCGGCGGCGTCCCCATTCGTCGTCGGCCCGCAGCCATCCCGGTCCGATCAGGGCCAGGACCACCCGGGCCGCGCCCACGGACTCCTCCAGGCGCTGGGGCCAGGGGGCGCCGGTCTCGATGCGGGTGCGGTCGAGGAACACCTCGTCCTCGCCGAACACCCGGCCCAGGCGCTCCGCCAGGGCGAAGGCGGCGTGCTGGGCGTCGCTGCGCCGGTAGCTGATGAAGATCGAAGGGGCCATCTCAATCCTCCCGCGGGCGCCAGCGGCGGCGCAGGCCCCGCCAGGCCATCACCAGCAGCGTCCCGGCCGTGGCCAGAAAGACCACCAGGCCGCCGAGAAACCACAGCGGGTGGTGGAACAGCAGCCACAGGCCGCCGATGAAGACGGCATCCTCCCCGAGGGAGGCGGTGATATTGGTGACGGGCTCGGGAGAGGTGTTCACCACCGCCCGGGCGCCGGCTTTGGCGAAATGGGTGCTGGCCGCCAGGGTGCCCCCCAAGAGGGCCATGGCCACCGTGAAGGCAGTGCCCTGGTCCCCCGCCGCCGCGCCCGCCAGGGCGGCGCCAGCTGGAATGCGGATGAAGGTATGCACCGCGTCCCAGGCCGAATCCAGCCAGGGCAGCTTGTCGGCGAAGAACTCGGCCAGCAGCATCAGGCCCGAGAGGCCGAGCACCAGGGGGTGGGTGAGGACCTCCAGTCCGCCGGGCAGATGCACGCCACCAAAGCGGCCCAGGGCCCCCAGGGCGAAGACCAGGGCGTAGAGCCGCAGGCCGCTGGCCCAGCCCAGGCCCGCCGCCAGGGCGGCCAGGGACGGGAGATCCAGGGGCAAGTCCCGCCAATCCAGGAGCGGCTGGAGACCCCAGTCCAGGGGGAAGGGGGAGGCGGCGGGCTCTGCCACGGGGCGCGCCTCAGGACCCGGCTGTCCAGGCCGGTGGCCGCTTGGCGAGGAAGGCGGCGAGCCCCTCCCGCGCCTCGGGCGTGGCCCGCAGGCTGGCGATGCGCCGGGCGGTGTCGGCCACCAAGGCGTCGGTCACCGGCTGGTGGGCCACGGCGCGGATCAGGTCCTTGGCGGCGGCCTGGGCTTGGGGGCCGCCCTGCGCCAGCGCCTCCACCACCTGGGCCACCGTGGCGTCCAGGGCCTCCGGGGCCACCGCTTCGTGGGCGAGGCCAATCTCCACCGCCCGCTGGGCGCTGATCCGCTCGGCGGTGAGGAAGTAGCGTCCAGCCTGGCGTGGCCCAATGGCCCGCAACACATAGGGCCCGATGGCTGCGGGAATGATGCCGAAGCGCACCTCCGAGGTGGCGAACACCGCCTCGCTTGAGGCGATGCAGATGTCGCAGGCGCAGGCCAGCCCCATGCCGCCCCCCAGGGCGGCGCCGTGGACCCGCGCGACGGTGGGCTTGGGGCATTCGGCGATGGCCCGCAGCATGGCGGCGAGCTTCAAGGCGTCGGCCTGGTTCTCCGCCTCGCTGGCCTCCCCGGCCGCCTTCATCCAGGCCAGGTCCGCCCCGGCGGAAAAACTCCGCCCCCGCCCCGCCAGCACCACGACCCGCACGGCATCGTCCTCCCCGAGGACGCGGAAAGCGTCGTGCAGGGCCTGGATGAGATCCGGGTTGAAGGCGTTGTGGCGCTCCGGGCGGTTCATCCAGATGGTGGCGATGCCACCCGCCTGGGCGATCTCCAGGGCCTCGAATTGGCGATTCATGCGAGTTCCTTTGCCCGGCTTTCCACCAGCTCGGCCATGGCGCGGGCTGCTTCGTTGCCGGTGGATAGGGATTCGACAACGCCCTCGCGGTTCCTGGCCGGCTGATTCTGGCTGGCCTTCCATTTTCCTGTGAGGCGGGTTACTTCAATTTCGATCCCGACGATGGCGCCGAGCATGCGCTCGATGTAATCGTCCGGCGCGTCGCTCACTTGCCACGGCATCGGCAGGGCCGCCTCCTGGTGGTGGGTCATTTCCGTTACCAGTCCGTGGAGCCAGTCCCGGTCCTCAACGGCCCGGAGGATGCCGTGGGCGTGGACCACCGCATAGTTCCAGGTCGGCACGACCTTGCCCGTCTCAAGTTTGGTCGGGTAGGCCGACGGGGAAACGTAGTGGTCCGGGCCCTGGAAGATGCACAGCACGGGCTCGCCATCGTGGGCCTGCCAGAGCGGGTTGGCACGGGCCACATGACCGACAAGGCTGGCTGAGGCCTCGGCGGTGCGCAGCACCAGGGGGACATGGTTGGCGTCGAGTCCGTCGGGGCCGTGGGTGACGAGGGTCGCCAGGGGGTACGTCCGCATCAGGCCGTGCAGCAGGGCGGGATCGTCGACGGCGAAGTGTTTCGGCGCGTACATGGCCTCACATCCGGATCACGCCAAACTTGGTCGGCGGAATTGGGGTGTTCAGGGCGGCGAAAAGCGACAGCCCCAGCACTCGGAGGGTCTGGGCCGGGTCAATCGCGCCGTCGTTCCGCAGGCGGGTGATCTCCACGGTGTCGGGCATGGGTCGTATCTCCGCCGGGTCTAGCCCAGATGCCGGGCGTGGTGGGCCAGGTGGTCGGCCATGAAGCTGCTGATGAAGTAGTAGCCGTGGTCGTAGCCCGGGTGGCGGCGCAGGGTGAGGGGTTGGCCAGCCTGGGCGCAGACCTGCTCAAAGTGGTCGGGATGGAGCTGGGTCGGGAGGAATGGATCCGCCAGGCCCTGGTCGATGAGGATGGGGGGGCAGCGGTGGCCGTCTGCCACCAGGGCGCTGGCGTCGTGGGCGCGCCAGGTTTGACGGTCTGCCCCCAGGTAGCCGGTGAAGGCCTTCTCCCCCCAAGGGCACTGGCTGGGGGCGGCGATGGGGGCGAAGGCCGACACGGAGCGGTACAGGGCCGGGTGACGCAGGGCCAGGGTCAGGGCGCCATGGCCGCCCATGGAGTGGCCGAAAATGCCGCAGCGGGAGAGATCGGCGGGAAAATGTTCCCCGACCACCTGCGGGAGTTCTTCCGTGATGTAGCGTTCCATGTGCCAATGGGCCGACCAGGGGGCCTGGGTGGCGTCCAGGTAGAAGCCCGCGCCGACGCCGAAATCCCAGGCATCAGCTTCCCCGGGGATGCCCGCACCGCGAGGGCTGGTGTCCGGGGCCACCAGCAGGAGGCCCAATTCTGCCGCCACCCTTTGGGCGCCAGCCTTGATGGGGAAAGTCTCCTCCGTGCAGGTGAGCCCTGCCAGGTAGAACAGCACGGGGACCGGCCCCTTCGCCGCCTGGGGGGGCACGAAGACCGCAAAGCGCATGGGCAGGGCGATGGCCGCTGAGGCGTGGCGATAAAATCCCTGGCACCCGCCAAAGCAGGTGTGCTCGGAGAGGGTTTCGAGGGGGGCTCCGGTCATCAGTAGAGCACCACCGAGCGGATGGACTCGCCCTTTTTCATGAGATCAAAACCGTCGTTGATCTGCTCCAGGGACAGGGTGTGGGTGATCAGATCGTCGATGTTGAGCTTGCCTTCCATGTACCAGTCCACGATCTTCGGCACGTCGGTGCGGCCACGGGCGCCCCCGAAAGCGGAGCCTTTCCAGACCCGGCCCGTCACCAGCTGGAAGGGGCGGGTGGAAATTTCCGCGCCGGCTTCCGCCACGCCGATGATCACCGACTGGCCCCAGCCCTTGTGGGTGCATTCCAGGGCCTGGCGCATGACCTGGGTGTTGCCGATGCACTCGAAGCTGTAGTCGGCGCCCCCATCCGTGAGCTGGACGATGTGGTCCACCACGTTGGGAGCGTCCTTGGGGTTGATGAAATGGGTCATGCCGAACTTGCGGGCCATGGCTTCCCGGCCCGGGTTGAGGTCCACGCCGATGATCTTGTCGGCCCCCACCATCTTGGCGGCTTGAATTACGTTGAGGCCGATGCCCCCCAGGCCGAAGACCACCACGTTGGCACCCGCCTCCACCTTGGCAGTGAAGATGACGGCGCCCACCCCGGTGGTAACGCCGCAACCGATGTAGCACACCTTGTCGAAGGGGGCGTCTTCGCGGATCTTGGCCACCGCAATCTCAGGCACCACGATGTAGTTGGAAAAGGTGGATGTGCCCATGTAGTGGAGGATGGGCTGGCCGTTTAGGCTGAATCGGCTGGTGGCGTCCGGCATCAGCCCCCGCCCCTGGGTGCTGCGGATCTTCTGGCACAAATTGGTTTTGCGAGAGAGGCAGAACTTGCACTCCCGGCATTCCGGCGTGTACAGCGGAATGACGTGGTCGCCGGCACGCAGGGACTTCACCTCCGGCCCCACGTCCACCACCACACCGGCGCCCTCGTGGCCCAGGATGGCAGGGAAGAGCCCTTCCGGGTCGGCCCCGGAAAGGGTGTAGTAGTCCGTGTGGCAAATGCCGGTGGCCTTGACCTCAATCAGGACTTCGCCCGCCTTGGGGCCTTGCAGATCCAAGGTTTCAATGGTGAGGGGGGCGCCGGCCTTCCAGGCAACGGCTGCGCGGGTCTTCATGGCTATGTCCTAAAAAACTGGAGGAGCGGGGATTCTGCCATGGCGGGCGATCTCACATCCGGAACACGCCGAACTTGGTCGGCGGGATGGGGGCGTTGAGCGCCGCGGACAACGACAGGCCCAGCACCCGGCGGGTCTGGGCCGGGTCGATCACCCCGTCGTCCCACAGGCGGGCGGTGGCGTAGTAGGGGTGGCCCTGCTCCTCGTACTGGGCGCGGATGGGGGCCTTGAAGGCGTCCTCCTCCTCGGCGCTCCAGGCGCTGCCCTTGGCTTCGATGCCTTCCCGGCGCACGGTGGCGAGTACGCTGGCGGCCTGTTCGCCGCCCATCACGCTGATGCGGGCGTTGGGCCACATCCAGAGGAAGCGGGGGGAATAGCCGCGCCCGCACATGCCGTAGTTGCCGGCGCCGAAGGAGCCGCCGATCAGCGTCGTGATCTTGGGCACCTGGACGGTGGAAACCGCAGTGACCATCTTCGCCCCGTCCTTGGCGATGCCGCCGTTTTCGTACTTGCGGCCGACCATGAAGCCGGTGATGTTCTGCAGGAAGAGCAGCGGAATGCCCCGCTGCCCGCACAGCTCGACGAAGTGGGCGCCCTTCTGGGCGGATTCGCCGAACAGGATGCCGTTGTTGGCGACGATGCCCACCGGCGTGCCGTGGAGCTGGGCAAAGCCGGTGACCAGGGTGGTGCCGTAGCGGGCCTTGAATTCGTCGAAGCGCGAGCCATCCACCACCCGGGCGATGATCTCCCGCACGTCGTAGGGCTTGCGGGTGTCGGTGGGGACGATGCCGTAGATTTCCTCC
>SSSX01000564.1 GCA_015657735.1 Zoogloeaceae bacterium | reverse complement strand
TCCAGCGTGAACTCCGCCAGCGCCAGCCGCGCATCGACGACGAGGCCGCTCATCGCCCGGCGCCCAGGGTGTTGCGCACGCCGCCGCTGGCGTAGAGCGCCAGCAGCACGACGAAGGAGAACGCCACCAGCCCGGCCGCCAGCCCGTGGGCGTGCGCGTATTCCAGCGCCTCGACGTGGTTGTAGATCTGCACCGACAGCACCTGGGTCTTGCCCGGGATATTGCCGCCGATCATCAGCACCACCCCGAACTCGCCCACCGTGTGGGCGAAACCGAGCACCGCGGCGGTGACCAAACCCGGCCGCGCCAGCGGCAGCGCGACGCTGAAGAAGGCTGCCAGCGGCGAGGCACGCAAGGTCGCCGCGGCTTCCAGCGGCCGCTCGCCGATCGCCGCGAAGGCGTTGTGGATCGGCTGCACGACGAAGGGCAGCGAATAGAACACCGAGGCCACCACCAGCCCGGCGAAGGTGAACGGCAGACTGCCCAGCCCGAGCGCGCCGATGAGCCGGCCCGCCGGCCCCGATGGCCCGAGCACAATCAGCAGATAGAAGCCCAGCACCGTCGGCGGCAGCACGATCGGCAGCGCCACCACCGCCCCGACCACGTTGCGCAGCCGCGAGCGGGTGCGCGCCAGCCACCACGCGATCGGCGTGCCGACGATCAGCAGCAGCGCGGTCACCACCGTCGCCAGCTTGAGGGTCAGCCAGACGGCCTGCCAGTCGTCGGCGCCGAGCGTCATGGCGTCAGCGCGTAGCCGTAGGATTTGATGATCTCGGCCGCCGCCTTCGACCGGAGGAAGCCGGCCAGCGCCTCGACCGCGGGCTGACCCTTGCCCTTGGCGAGGATCACCGCGTCCTGGCGAATCGGGCTGTGATGGCGCGCCGGCACCAGCCAGTACGAACCGTCGATCAGCCGGCCGTCCTTGTGGATCTGCGAATACGCCACGAAACCCAGCTCGGCGTTGCCCGACACCACGAACTGCAGCGCCTGCGTGATGTTCTCGCCCATCACCAGCTTCGGCTGCAGCGCATCGGCGAGACCCAGCGCACGCAGCGTTTCGGTGGCGGCGAGGCCGTACGGCGCCAGCCGGGGGTTGGCGATGGCCAGATGGGCGAAGCGCCCGGCGGCCAGCACCTCGCCCTTGTCGTCGACGAAGCCCGGCCGCGGCGACCACAGCACCAGCCGGCCGATGGCGTAGGTGAACTGGCTGCCGGCCACGCCGTCGCCCTCCTTCACCAGCCGCGCCGGCGTCTCGTCGTCGGCGGCGAGCAGCAGCTGGAAAGGCGCGCCGGCCTTGATCTGGGCG
>SSSX01000073.1 GCA_015657735.1 Zoogloeaceae bacterium | reverse complement strand
GTCGCGGAGCAGGGCGGCAAGCTGGCCGGCCGCGATGTCGAGTACTACACCGTCGATGACGAATCCGATCCGGCCAAGGCCACCGAAAACGCCAACAAGCTGATCAAGCGCGACAAGGTGGATGTGCTGGTCGGCACCGTCCATTCGGGCGTCGCCCTGGCGATGGCCAAGGTCGCCCGCGAGAACAAGACGCTGCTGATCGTTCCCAACGCCGGCGCCGACGAACTGACCGGCCCGCTGTGCACGCCGACCCTGTTCCGCTCCTCGTTCTCGAACTGGCAGCCGGCCTACGCGATGGGCAAGGTCGCGGCCCAGAAGGGTCACAAGAAGATCGTCACGCTGACCTGGAAGTACGCCGCCGGCCAGCAGGCCGTCGAAGGGTTCAAGGAGGCCTTCGAGCAGGGCGGCGGCAAGGTGCTCAAGGACATGACGCTGCCGTTCCCGAACGTCGAGTTCCAGCCCTTCCTCACCGAGATCGCGGCGCTCAAGCCGGATGCGGTGTTCGTCTTCTTTGCCGGCGCCGGCGCCGCCAAGTTCGTCAAGGACTACGCCGCCGCGGGCCTCAGGAATTCCATCCCGCTCTACGCTTCGGGCTTCCTGACCGATGGCACCCTCGATGCGATGGGTGACGCCGGCAAGGGTCTGCTCACCACGCTGCACTACGCCGACGGCCTCGACAACAAGAAGGACGCCGCCTTCCGCCTTGGCTACGCCAAAACGTACAAGCTGCAGCCCGACGTCTACGCCGTGCAGGGCTACGACGCCGCGCAGCTGCTGCGCACCGGCCTGACCGCGGCCAACGGCGACATCACGCAGAAGGATGTGATCATCAAGGCCATGGAAGCGGCGAAGATCGACAGCCCGCGCGGTGCGTTCACGTTGTCCCGGGCCCACAACCCGGTTCAGGACATCTACCTGCGCGAAGTGCAGGGCGGCCAGAACAAGGTGATCGGCACGCCGATCAAGGCCCTCGCCGACCCGGCACGCGGCTGCAAGCTCTAAGCCGCCACGCCCGTTTTCCTGTTTCTTCCGTCAGCCCGGCCGCCCGCACGGCGGCCGGGTGGAGGGGTTCGTCATGGATTTTGCTTCCTTCCTGATCCAGACGCTGAATTCGCTGCAGTACGGCCTGCTGCTATTCCTGGTGGCAAGCGGTCTGACGCTGGTGTTCGGCATCATGGGCATCATCAATCTGGCGCACGGCAGTTTCTACATGATCGGCGCCTATCTGGCCTTCGTCCTGACCAGCGCCACCGGCAGCCTGTTTGCCGCCCTGGCGCTGGGGATTCCGCTGGCCCTGGCCTTCGGCGCCTTGCTCGAATGGGCGCTGTTCTCGCACCTCTACAAGCGCGATCACCTCGAACAGGTGCTGCTCACCTACGGCCTGATCCTGATCTTCGAGGAGCTGCGCAGCCTGCTGGTCGGCGACGACGTGCACGGCGTCGACATCCCGGCGATCTTCAGCGCGTCGATTCCGCTGTCGGACGTGCTGAGCTACCCGGTCTACCGGCTGGTGATCTCGGTGGTCTGCATTGTGCTGGCGGTGGCGCTGTATTTCGTCATCCAGCGCACACGGCTGGGCATGATGATCCGTGCCGGCAACCACGACCGGGTGATGGTCGAGGCCCTTGGCATCAACATCAACATGATCTACCGGGTGGTGTTCGCCCTCGGTGTGGCGCTGGCGGCGCTGGCCGGCATGCTCGCCGCACCGATCTCGTCGGTCTTCCCCAATATGGGCAGCCACGTGCTGATCATCTCCTTCGTGATCGTCGTCATCGGCGGCATCGGGTCGGTGTGGGGCGCGCTGGTGGCGGCGCTGATCATCGGTTTCGTCGACACCTTCGGCAAGGTCCTGATCCCCGAGCTGTCGGGCATGGTGGTCTATGTGGTCATGGCGGTGGTGCTGCTGTGGCGCCCCGAAGGCATTTTCAAGAAGGGCTGATCCGATGCGATACGACCTTGTCCTCAAGCTGGCCGCCGTCGGCGGCCTGGCCCTGGTGCCGCTGTCGGGTGCCGATTTCTACACCGAACTGATCGCCAAAACGCTGGTGCTGGCCATCTTCGCGATGAGCCTCGACCTGCTGGTCGGCTACACCGGACTCGTCAGTCTCGGCCATGCGGCCTACTTCGGCATCGCCGCCTACACGGTGGCGCTGATGTCGCCCAAGTACGAGGCGGCCAGCCTGTGGCTGACGATGCCGGCGGCGGTCGGCGCGGCGGCGCTGGCGGCGCTGGTCATCGGCGTGTTCGTGCTGCGCACCAAGGGCATCTACTTCATCATGGTGACGCTGGCCTTTGCCCAGATGGCGTTCTACGCCTTTCACGACACGCCGCTCGGCGGTGGCTCGGACGGCATCTACGTGAACATGAAGCCGACCGCGGAGATCGCCGGCTTCATGCCCTTCGATCTCGACAATCCGACCCATCTGTACTACTTCATCCTCGCCATGCTGGTGCTGGTGTATCTCTTCGTCGGCCGCGTGCTGCAGTCGCCCTTCGGCCGCGTGCTGGTGGGCATCAAGAGCAACGAGCACCGCATGCAGTCGCTCGGCTACGTCACCTTCCGCTACAAGCTGGCGGCCTTTGCACTGGCCGGCGGGCTGGGCGGCATCGCCGGCTATCTGTACGCGGTGGTGTTCGGCTTCGTGACGCCGGAGCTGCTGTCCTGGCATCAGTCGGGCAACGTGCTGCTGATGGTGATCCTCGGCGGCATGGGCAATCTGGTCGGGGCCATCGCCGGGGCCTTCGCCTTCGTGGCGATGCAGGAGGTGTTTTCGGCGTGGACCAAGCACTGGCAGCTGGCGATGGGGCTGGTGATCGTCGCCGCCGTGCTGTTCCTGCCGGGCGGCCTGTCGGCGATTCCGGCCCGTATCAAACGCGCCCTTCAGGGAGGTTCCGCCAATGACTGACACCCACCACGCCGCGCTGCTGGTCGCCGAGCGGATCACCCGCCGCTTCGGCGGCCTGCTCGCCAACCAGGATGTGTGCCTGACCCTCGAGCGGGGCAAGCTGCACGCGCTGCTCGGCCCCAACGGCGCGGGCAAATCGACCTGCATCAACATGCTGTCGGGCGACCTGCCGCCCAGTTCGGGGCAGATCCGCTACCAGGGCCGCGACATCACCGGCCTGACCGCCGCGCAGCGCTCGCAGGTTGGCATCGGGCGCAGCTACCAGCGCACCAACATCTTCCCCAAGTTTACGGTGCTCGAGAACGTGCGCCTCGCGGCGCAGTCGCGCCGCCAGCAGCCGTGGCGCATTTTCAGCCAGGCCATGAAGCAGCAGTGGGCGATCGACAAGGCGCTGGCGTGCATCGACGAGGCCGGGCTGGCGGGCCGCGCCGAACGCACCGCCGGCATCCTCAGCCACGGCGAGCAGCGCCAGCTGGAGATCGCGATGGTGCTGGCCACCGACGCCCAGGTGCTGCTCCTCGACGAGCCGCTGGCCGGCATGGGGTCGGACGAATCGGCGCGGATGGTCGAGGTGCTCAGGCGGCTGCGCGAAACCCGCGCCATCCTGCTCGTCGAACACGACATGGACGCCGTCTTCGCGGTGGCCGACACCATCACCGTGA
This sequence comes from Zoogloeaceae bacterium, assembly GCA_015657735.1. Taxonomy (GTDB): domain Bacteria; phylum Pseudomonadota; class Gammaproteobacteria; order Burkholderiales; family Rhodocyclaceae; genus Zoogloea. The sequence goes on along the minus strand of SSSX01000073.1, from coordinate 5,032 downwards.
TGGTCAACGGCCAGGTGCTCGAATCGGGTCCGCCGGCGCAGATCAAGGCCAGCATCGCCGTCCAGGAGGCCTATCTCGGCCAGGAGGATACCTTCCATGTCTAAGATGCTGCTCGAAGCCAAGGAGCTGCACACCTACTACGGCGCCAGCCACATCCTGCACGGCATCGACTTCCACATCCGGCAGGGCGAGGGCATCGCCCTGATGGGCCGCAACGGCATGGGCAAGACGACGCTGATCAAGAGCCTGCTCGGCATCGTGCGTCCGCGCCACGGCCGGGTGATGGTGTGCGGCGACGACTTCACGAAGGCGCCGACCTACCGCATCGCCCAGCGCGGCATCGCCTACGTGCCCGAAGGGCGGGGCATCTTCCCCAACCTGTCGGTGCGCGAGAACCTGCAGATGGCCGCCCGCGCCGGTGTGGACGGCCAGCGCGAATGGACCTTCGAGCGGGTCATGGCAACCTTCCCGCGGCTCGGCGAACGGATCAACAACGGCGGCTGGCAGCTCTCCGGCGGCGAGCAGCAGATGCTCACCATCGGCCGGGCGCTGATGACCAACCCCGACCTGCTGATCCTCGACGAAGCCACCGAAGGTCTGGCCCCGCTGATCGCGCTGGAGATCTGGCGCATCGTCAAGGAAATCCGCAAGACCGGCATCGCCACGATGATCGTCGACAAGAACCACTCGGCGGTCACCTCGATCTGCGACCGGGCGATGATCCTGGTCAAGGGCGAGGTCGTCTTCGACGGCGACAGCGAGACCGTGCGGGACAACCCCGAGCTCATCCAGAAATACCTGGGCGTCTGATTCCGGCCCGGGCAAGGAGACGCGACATGAAGAAAGCACTGCGCATCATCCACGAGGAACACCGGGCGCTGGCGGCGATGCTGGGCGGCCTGCGCCAGCTCGTCGAGGGCATCGAGAAAGGGCGCATGAAGGCCGACTTCGGGCTGATCGGCGCGATGATCGAATACATCGACAAGCTGCCCGAGAAGGTGCACCACCCCAAGGAGAACGACTACCTCTTCGCCCGCCTGCGCACCCGCTGCGCAGAGGCGCTGCCGGTCATCGAGCGCCTTGAGGCCGATCACCGGCGCGGCGAGGCGCGTATCCGTGCGCTCGAAGCGGCGGCGGACGTCTTCCGTCAGGGGGGCGAGATCGCCTTTCCGGCCTTCCACGCCGAGGTCCTCCGCTACATCGAGGAGGAATGGAAGCACATGAATGCCGAAGAACACGAAATCTTCCCGCTCGCCGAGAAGCATCTGCAGGACGAGGACTGGGCCGCGATCGAGGCGGCTTTTGTCGCCAACGACAACCCGTGGGAAGGCGCCGCCGGCGAGTACGCGCAGTTGTTCTCGAAGATCGTGAACCTGGCGCCGCCGCCGATCGGGCTGGGGCCGGGCGGCTAACCGGGGCCGCTGCCGCGGGGGTCGGCGGCAGCCTGCCTGGTGGTGCGGACGAAGGGACTCGAACCCCCACACCTTGCGGCGCCAGAACCTAAATCTGGTGCGTCTACCAATTTCGCCACGTCCGCACGAGGCGCGGATTGTAAAGACTGGCTGCGGCTGCGGCCAGTCTTTTGTAAAAAAAACGCCACCCGCGAAAGGTGGCGTTTTTTCTGGCCAGCGGCTGTCCGGTCAGCCGCGACGCATCGCGTCGAAGAACTCCCCGTTGCTCTTGGTGGCCTTGATCTTGTCGAGCAGGAATTCCATCGCATCGATGTCGTCCATGCCGTAGAGCAGCTTGCGCAGCACCCACACCTTCTGCAGCACGTCGGACTTGAGCAGCAGCTCCTCGCGGCGGGTGCCCGAGCGGTTGACGTTGATGGCGGGATACACGCGCTTCTCGGCCATCCGGCGATCCAGGTGGATTTCCATGTTGCCGGTGCCCTTGAACTCCTCGTAGATCACGTCGTCCATACGGCTGCCGGTGTCGATCAGCGCGGTGGCGATGATGGTCAGCGAGCCGCCTTCCTCGATGTTGCGGGCGGCGCCGAAGAAACGCTTCGGCTTCTGCAGCGCGTTGGCGTCCACACCGCCGGTCAGCACCTTGCCGGAGGCCGGCACGACGGTGTTGTAGGCGCGGGCCAGACGGGTCAGGGAGTCGAGGAGGATCACCACGTCCTTCTTGTGCTCGACCAGACGCTTGGCCTTCTCGATGACCATTTCGGCGACCTGCACGTGGCGGATCGCCGGCTCGTCGAAGGTCGAGGCCACGACCTCGCCCTTCACCGAGCGCTGCATTTCGGTGACTTCTTCCGGGCGCTCGTCGATCAGCAGCACGATCACCACGACATCCGGGTGATTGGAGGTGATCGAGTGGGCGATGTGCTGCAGCATCACCGTCTTGCCGCTTTTCGGCGGCGCGACCAGCAGGCCGCGCTGGCCCTTGCCGATCGGCGAGATCATGTCGATCACGCGGGAGGTGATGTTCTCCTCGCCGCGGATGTCCCGTTCCAGCTTCAGGCACTGGTTGGGGTGGAGCGGGGTGAGGTTCTCGAAAAGGATTTTGTGCTTGGCGGCTTCGGGCGGCTCGAAATTGACCTTGTCCACCTTCACCAGCGCAAAATAGCGCTCGCCTTCCTTCGGGGTGCGGATCTCGCCCTCCACGGTGTCGCCGGTGTGCAGGTTGAAGCGGCGGATCTGGCTCGGCGAAACGTAGATGTCGTCGGTGCCGGCCAGGTAGGAGGTGTCGGGCGAACGCAGGAAGCCAAAGCCGTCCGGCAGGATTTCCATGACGCCGTCGCCGTAGATGGGCTCGCCTTTCTTGGCCCGGTTCCTCAGCAGCGCGAAGACCAGTTCCTGCTTACGCAGACGGTTGGCGCCTTCGATTTCGTTGGCGATGGCCATTTCGAGCAATTGGCCGACGTGGAGAGACTTGAGCTCCGAGAGTTGCATGGCTGGCAGCGGTGGGGAGAGGGGAACGAAGAGGTGGGGGTAGAGGGGTGGCAGCGGATTCGCTGCGGCCGGTACAGCAGCAGAAGTGCTCGGACTGTACCGCAACGGCACCGGGGTTATCGGGCGGATGACCCCGAAGGTGCCGTCAGTGATGCAAGCTGATGAATTTAGCGTTCTTACAGGTGGCTGTCAATGAAAGCCGCCAGCTGGGACTTGGACAGCGCGCCGACCTTGGTGGCTTCGATGTTGCCGCCCTTGAACAGCATCAGCGTCGGAATGCCGCGGATGCCGTATTTGGCCGGAGTTTCCTGGTTTTCGTCGATGTTGAGCTTGGCAACCTTGAGTTTGCCGTTGTATTCCTTCGCCACGTCGTCCAGGATCGGCGCAATCATCTTGCACGGGCCGCACCATTCGGCCCAGTAGTCGACGAGGACCGGGCTGGTGGACTGCAGAACTTCAGCTTCGAAGTTCGCATCGGTGACGTAATGAATATGTTCGCTCATGGTTCCTCGCAGATTCAGGGAGATGGGTTGGCATTGCCGGGGTGGCGGTGTGGAACAGGACTTCCGGGTCGGCCGGAACCGTTCAACCCGTGCAATGAAATGCGGAATGCAGTTGCCGGGATGCTAGCGAATATTCTTCTCCAAGAAAAGCGCTTTTCTCGCCAGCCGGTCGAAACTGTGCTAGCCGTGTTGCGGCGCGCGAACATTCCGCCGCGGTCGCGGTCTCAGCGTGACGCGGCCCGGACGGCGGGCTCTAGGCCGTGGGCGAATGGAGTATATTTCAGCCCCTCGATCACACATCATCCAGAATGCCGTTGTGTCTGCCTCCGGGTTGGAAGGCAGTCCCAATAACAGGAGCTAGGAGCGCCCCATGACCTACGTCGTCACCGAAAACTGTATCCGTTGCAAATACACCGATTGCGTCGACGTGTGCCCGGTGGATTGCTTTCGTGAAGGTCCCAACTTTCTGGTGATCGATCCGGACGAGTGCATCGACTGCACGCTGTGCGTGGCCGAATGTCCGGCCGAGGCGATTTTTGCCGAGGACGACGTGCCCGCCGATCAGCAGGCCTTCATCGCGCTCAATGCCGAACTGGCGGGCAAATGGACGCCGATCGTCGAGCGCAAGGATCCGCCGGCGGACGCCGACGACTGGCGCGGCGCGAAGGACAAGCTGAAGTACCTCGAGCGCTGAGCGCGGGGCGACCGGACGCCGCGGCGGGGGCATGCCCCCGCCGCCCGGGACGTGCGCAAGACATCGGCCGGCCGCTGTGGGCCGGGTCTGCGGGTAAGCCCCTACGCGCGTGGGCTTCTCGTTGCGCGTGCAATCGAATACCATCCTGAACAGTATGGTTTCCGGCGCGTCGCCGCCGCTCAGAGGGAAGAAGAAAAATGCTGGTTAGCGAGATTCTGGCAATCAAGGGCAAGGTGCTTTTCACCATTTCGCCCAACAAGCCGCTGTCCGAAGCTGTCGCCATCATGACGGAGCAGGATGTCGGCTCGCTGGTCGTCTTCGACAAGGGCCGCATGGCGGGACTGCTGACTTTCCGCGAGGTGCTGGTCGCCACCCAGAAGACCGGCGCCAACTGGCAGTCGCTGCCGATCGAAGACGCCATGCTGAAAGATCCGGTGGCGGCGGCAGTGAATATGGAAATGGACGAACTGCGCCGCCAGATGGTCGAGCATCACCAGCGCTACCTGCCGGTGATGGACGGCACGACCCTGATGGGCGTGGTGTCTTTCCACGACGTGGCGAAGGCCGTGCTCGAGGAGCAGAGTTTCGAGAACCGCATGCTGAAAAATTACATCCGCAACTGGCCGGCCGAAGAAGACAAGGTTGAGCCGTAACGCGACTCCGCAGCAACGGGCCGCCCGCGCAGGGGGCGCAGCGGTCCGAAAACAAGGCGTCTGAACGCCGGTCGAAAAGTACGTTGGAAGCCGGTGCCGCAGGGCACCGGGACTGCCTGGGGAGGGCAGGGTCCGGCTGGAGGTTTCTTGCGCATGAACGCATCAAACCGGCCGGGTCCGATTACCAACGGCAAAGGAGACAAAATGAACAAGATCTGGCTGAAAAGCTACCCCCCTGGCGTACCCGCCGAAATCGATCTCGGCGAGTTTTCGTCGCTGGCC
>SSSX01000563.1 GCA_015657735.1 Zoogloeaceae bacterium | reverse complement strand
GGCCGTCGAGAATTCGATCGGCAGTTCGTGGCCGAAAGCGCCGGTGGCCGATTTCGACACCAATTTCGATTACGTCGCCCGTTTTGACCACAACACCGACTGGGGACACGTCTCGGTGCGCGGCGTGGGCACCCAGTACCACACCGATCAGCAACATAAATGGGGCTTCGGTGCGGCCGCCAGCAGCCGTGTCAACCTCGGTCCGAAGGACAGCCTCGTCGCCCTGGTGGCGGGCGGCGACGGCATCGGGCGTTTCATGTACAACGCCGCGGTTCAGGGCGCGGTGAATACCAGCCAGGGCATGGAGTTGTGGTCCGGCTGGGGCGCCCACCTCGGCTATACCCACAAATGGAGCGACCAGCTGCGCAGCACCGTGGCCAGCGCCTATACCCGCTTCGACGAGAACGCGAAGGCCAACACCGCGGCACGAACCGTCATCGCGGCCGGGGCGGGCAGTGATTTCTACCCCAACCACAGCATCCGCCAGTTCTGGGCCAACAGCTTCTACACCCCCTACAAGAACTTCGACGTGGGCCTCGATTACACCTACGGCAAGCGCGAAACCTTCAACGGCGAGACGGGTTCGATCAGCCGCCTGACCAGCATGGTGCGCTACCGCTTCGAGTAAACCTGTGATCGATCCCTCCCCCAACCTGTCCCGGGTGGGCGGAGGGCGCGCCGACGCCGTGGCGGACCACGGCGCGCGCGGCAGTCTCCATCAACTTACCGGGTATTTTCCTTTCGAAACGCGCGCACGGTTTCGAGAAAGGCGCCGAGCAGCGGGGACTGGTCGTCCCGCCGGTAGATGCAGGTCAGGTCGACCACGCCTTGCGGTGGAACATCCCGCAGCGCGCGATACACCACCCCCGGAAATCGCAGCGTGGTCGCCGATTCCGGTACGAGGCACACGCCGAAACCGCTGGCCACCAGGGCCACCCCCGTCACCGCATCGCCCACCTCCTGCGAAACGCTGGGCGTGAAGCCGCATTCGTTGCACAGCGCCATCACCTTGTCGATGAAGTTGGGTCGTGCCCCGGTGGGAAACAGCACCAGCGGATGGTGGGCAAGCTCGGCGAACGGTATGTCCGGCCAGTCGGCGAGCGGGTCGCTTTCATTCACCGCCAGCAGCAGCTTTTCCAGGGTAACGAGTTCGGTGCCGATGTCGGGCTCGGGGGCCAGCATCCGGTTGAACCCGACGGTGATGCGCCGCTGCCGCAGGGCTTCGAGCTGCTCGGCCTTGGTCATCGTGTGCAGCACCACCTTCACGCCCGGATAGCTGTTGCGAAAGGACAGCAGCAGCTTGGGAATCGCGTCGAGGATCGCCGAACCGAAGATCGCCACGTCGAGCCGGCCCAGCTTGCCCTGACCGGCGCGCTGGGTGCGTTCGGTGGCCTGCTCGACCAGTGAGCGGATGTTGCGCGCTTCTTCGAGCAGCAGGGTGCCGGCCTGGGTGATCTCCATGCCCTTGGGCGTGCGCACGAAAAGCTGAACGTCGAGTTCTTCCTCGAGCTGCTGGATCTGCCGGGTCAGGGGCGGCTGGGAGATGTGCAGCCGGGCGGCGGCGCGTCCGATGTTCTGCTCCTCGGCGACCGCGATGAAGTATTTCAGGTGTCGCAATTCCACTTTGGATGTCCTCGGTGCCGTGCCGGCCGTGTTTTTGCGGGGATACCTTTTGGGTATCGAAAAGCCGGATTAATGGTATTGGACGGTAATTATTCCAGTCGGTACTGTCCGCGGCAACCCCACCCGCAAGCAGCGTTCAGGGAAGGCTGGGCGTGGGCCACGAGAGCCAGGAATGACCAAAGGAGGAAGACATATGAAACAGAATCCGTTCGCAAACGGATGTGCGCCGGCGACTTCGCGGCTGGCAAGGGAGGTGGCCGCCGCGTGCGCGGTGCTGGCGATGCTGGCATCGGGCGGTGCGCACGCTGTCCAGTTCGACACCGGCAATCCGGACAGCCAGCTGTCGTGGGACAACACCGTCAAGTACAGCGCGGCGTGGCGCGTGCGTAGCGCGAATGGGTCGGTCGCCGACAACTCGCTCGGCCCCCAGGCGAACACCAACGACGGCGACCTCAACTTCGGCAAGGGCCTGATCTCGAACCGCCTCGATCTGCTTTCCGAGCTGGAATATCGCTACAAGCGCGAATTCGGTTTCCGGGTGAGCGGCGCGGCGTGGTACGACGACGTGTACAACCGTCGCAACGACAATCCGGGCGCCCTCGGCGGCGCGCTGGTCAATTCGCGCTCGGCCGGTTACGACGAATTCACCCGCGACACGGCCCGCCTGCACGGGCGCAAGGCCGAGCTGATGGATGCCTTCGGCTACGCCAACTTCGCGGCCGGCGACACCAGCGTGAATGTGAAGGGTGGCCGCTTCACGCAGCTCTACGGCGAGAGCCTGTTCTTCGGCAACAACGGCATCGCCGGCGCCCAGACCCCGCTCGATCTGGTCAAGGCGCTGTCGGTGCCGAATTCCCAGTTCAAGGAAATCGCGCGTCCGGTCGGGCAGCTGTCCACCCAGGTGCAGCTCAGCCCGACGCTGTCGGTGGGCGCCTACTACCAGCTCGAATGGCGCAAGTCGCGGCTGCCGGGCGCGGGCAGCTACTTCAGCTTCGCCGACTTCGTGGATGCCGGCGGCGAATCGCTGATCCTCGGGCCGGGGCAGGTGCTGTTCCGCGGTCAGGACATCGAGCCGCGCAACTCGGGGCAGGGCGGTTTTCAGCTCAAGTTCAAGTCGGGTGACGTGGAGTACGGCGTCTACGCCGCCCAGTTCCACGACAAGATGCCGCAGTTCTACGCCCGGCCGGGCGTCAATGTGCGCGCCGGCAGCATCGGCGATTACGTGCAGGTGTTCGCCGAGAACATCCGCACCGTCGGCGCCAGCGTGAGCACGCTGGTCGGCGAGACCAACGTGGCGGCCGAGCTGTCGTTCCGCGACAACATGCCGCTGGTCGCCTCGGGCAATGCCGTCATCACCGGCGCGGCGTCCGACGGCAAGGGCAACGCGGCCTTCCCGAAGGGCAAGACGATGCACCTGAACGTCTCGGCGATCAGCGTGCTGGGCGCCAGCCCGCTGTGGGAGGGCGCGTCCTTCATCGGCGAGCTGGCCTACAACCGCCGCCTCGCCATCAGTGACAACGCCAGCCAGCTCGACCCGCTGGCCACCAAGGATGCCAGCGCGCTGCAGTTCATCTTCCAGCCCGAGTACTTCCAGGTGGTGCCGGGCGTCGACCTGCAGGTGCCGATCGGCCTGTCGTACGGCATCAGCGGCCGTTCGTCGGTGAATGGCGCGCTGTTCCCGTCCGAGCACGGCGGCAACTTCAGCATCGGCGTGAAGGCGGACTACCAGAAGACCTGGCAGGCCGGCCTCAACGTCACCCACTACTACGGTTCGGTCGGCTCGGTGGTGCGCTACGGCACCGCGGTTCCGGAACTTTCGTACCAGAACTTCCACGGCGACCGGGATTTCGTGTCCTTCTCGCTGCAGCGCACCTTCTGATTCAGGCATAAACGGAGACACGACATGAGCAAGACCACGATTCTCGCCACCGCGCTGGTGGCCGTACTGGCCGGCGGCCACAGCGCCAACGCCGCGGTGACCGCCGACGAGGCCGCCAAACTGAAGACTACCCTCACGCCGCTGGGCGGCGAAAAGGCCGCCAGCAAGGACGGCAGCATTCCGGCGTGGAACGGCGGCATCACCAAGCCGCTGCCGGGCAAGAAGCTGGGCGTGATCCCGACCCAGATCTTCGCCGACGAAAAGCCGCTGTTCCAGGTGACCGCCAAGAACGCCGCCCAGTACGCCGACCTGCTGTCGGACGGCACCAAGGCGCTGCTCGCCAAGTACCCCGACAGCTTCCGCGTCGACGTCTATCCGTCGCACCGCACCGCCGCCGCGCCGCAGGAGGTGTACGACAACGTGTTCAGGAACGCCACCCGCTGCAAGACCAAGGACGGCGGCTACTCGCTCGAGGGCTGCATCGGCGGCACGCCGTTCCCGATTCCGAAGGAAGGCGTCGAGGTGATGTGGAACTACCTGATGCGCCTCGAGGCCGAGTCCATCGAATACCGCTTCAAGAACATCGTCGGCAACGCCGACGGCAGCAAGACCCTCGCCACCCGCAACGAGATCGCCTTCCAGTATCCGCAGTACTACAAGGACGCGACGCCGGAGAGCTGGTCGGGCGAGTACGCGATGTTCCGCTTCAACACCCTCGAGCCGCCGTTCAAGGCCGGCGAGTCGCTGGTGATCCGCGACAGCATCGACATGAAGCAGTCCCGTCAGGCCTGGCAGTACCTCGTCGGCCAGCGCCGCGTGCGGCGTGCCCCGACCGTGTCCTACGACACCCCGGACTTCGTGGCCTCCGGCGCCAACTACTTCGACGAGGTGCAGGGCTTCTTCGGCGCCCTCGACCGCTTCCAGTGGAAGCTCGTCGGCAAGAAGGAAATGCTCATTCCGTACAACAACAACGGCTTCGTCGGCGCCAGGCTCGACGAGGCGATCGGCAAGCACCACCTCAACCCCGATCACGTGCGCTGGGAAAAGCACCGCGTGTGGGTGGTCGAGGCCACGGTGGCGGCCGGCAAGCGTCACGCCGTACCCAAGCGCAAGTACTACCTCGACGAGGACACCTGGCTGATCGGTCTGGCCGATGGCTTTGATGCCGAGGGCAAGCTGTGGCGCACCACCCAGGTCACGCCCTTCGTCGTGCCGGCGTTGCCGGGAACCATGATCAAGACCGCCACGGTGTTCAACCTGCAGGCCGGCACGATGAGCGTGATCCAGGCGCTGCAGGAAGAGGATTTCAAGATCGTGCCGCGCAAGAAGGAAACCTACTTCACCGGCGACGCCGTCGCCGCCGAAGCCGCGCGCTGATCCGGGCCGGTCGCGGGTGCGGCACGCGCCGCGCCCGCGCGCTCCCGGCAGATCCCACGATTTCCGCCCGCTCGTCCGCCACCGCGTCCCGCGGTGCCGGGCGGCAGGGTCGGCAAAAGGTAATCAAGATGCGAATCTCCCTCCCGTTTCCGCGCCCGGCTCGGCTGGTCGCGGTCCTTTCCGCGGCGCTGCTGGCGGGGTCGCCCGCGCTGGCGGCGGAAAGCCGTGCGCTGCCCGACCTGCTGACCCAGCCGGCTCAGGCAAACCTCCGCGCCACGCAGTCGCTGCAGCTCGCCGTCGGCCGCGCCGGCTCCCGCCTCGTCTCGGTGGGCGAGCGCGGGCTGGTGCTGCTCTCCGACGACGGCGGGCACAGCTGGCGGCAGGCGGCGAGCGTGCCGGTGAGCGTGGCGCTGACCCAGGTTCACTTCGTGTCCGACAAGCTCGGCTGGGCGGTTGGCCACAGCGGCGTGGTGCTTGCTAGCCGCGACGGCGGCGAAACCTGGATGCGCCAGCTCGACGGCCGGCAGGCCGCGAAGATCGTCGCCGACGCCGCCCGCGAGCTTGCCGCAGCCGGCGGCGAGGCCGCGGCGCGTCACCTGCGCGAAGCCGAAGGGCTGGTGCAGGATGGTCCCGACAAACCGCTGCTCGGTGTGTTCTTCGCCGATGCCAGCCACGGCTGGGTGGTCGGCGCCTACGGTCTGGCGCTGGCCACTGCGGACGGTGGCAAGAGCTGGCAGTCGCTGATGCCGCGCATCCCGAACGCCGGCGGCAAGCATCTTTACGCCGTCCACCACCAGGCCGGCAGCCTGCTGCTGGCGGGCGAGCAGGGCGTGCTGTTCCGCTCCACCGATGGCGGCGCGAGTTTCCGGAAGCTCGCCACGCCCTACGCCGGCACCTTCTTCGGCGCGCTGCCGGTGGGCGCCAACGGCCTGCTGGCCTACGGGCTGCGCGGCAATGTGTGGCGCAGCCTGGATGCCGGCGCCAGCTGGTCGCGCATCGAACTGGCCCAGCCGGTGACGCTCACCGCGGCGCTCACGCTGGCCGACGGCGCGGTGCTCCTCGCCGACGAAAGCGGCCGGCTGCAGCGCAGCGATGCCGGGGTGACCCGCTTCGCGCCGCTGGCGGCCCCGTCGCGGGCCGGCCTGACCGGCATGGTCCAGTCCGCCGATGGCGCGCTGGTGGTGTCCGGCCCGCGCGGCCCCGGCCGCATCGAACCTGCAACCCTGACCGCGGAAGCCAAGCAATGAGCCACGCGCACGACATTCCCGACGGCGTGGTGATCCGCGACCTCGCCGATTTCGACGCCCGCTCCGGCTCGCTGCCCGAGCGCCTGCTGTTCAACAACCGGCTGCTGATCGTCGTGCTGTGCGCGCTCGTCACCGCGCTGCTCGGCTACCAGGCGCTTGGCCTGTCGCTGAACGCGGCCTTCGAGAAGATGATCCCGACCAAGCATCCCTACATCGTCAACTTCCTCGACAACCGCAGCCAGCTCGCCGGCATGGGCAACAGCCTGCGCATCGCCGTCGAGGCGAAGAACGGCGACATCTTCGACGCCGGATACCTCGACACGGTGAAGAAGATCTCCGACGAGCTGTTTCTCTTTCCGGGCGTCGACCGCCCGTACATGAAATCCCTGTGGACGCCGTCGGTGCGCTGGACCGGCGTGACCGAGGAAGGGCTGGACGGCGGCCCGGTGGTGCCGGACGATTACGACGGCTCTCCCGCAAGCCTGGCCCAGGTGCGCCTCAACGTGGAGCGCTCGGGCGAGATCGGCCAGCTGGTGGCGGGCAACTACAGGTCGAGCATCGTGCTCGTGCCGCTGCAGGACAGGGTGGCCGAAACCGGCGCGCGCATCGACTACCACGAACTCTCCCGGCGCATCGAGGCGCTGCGCGCCAGGTACGAGTCGGACAACATCGCCATCCACGTGACCGGCTTCGCCAAGGTGGTCGGCGACCTGATCGAAGGGCTGCAGCAGGTGCTGCTGTTCTTCGCCGCGGCCATCGCCATCTGCACCGCGGTGCTGTTCTGGTACACCCGCTGCATCCGCAGCACGCTGCTGGTGGTGTTGTGTTCGATGGTGGCGGTGGTGTGGCTGCTCGGCCTGCTGCCGACGCTGGGCTACGAGCTGGACCCGTATTCGGTGCTGGTGCCCTTCTTGGTGTTCGCCATCGGCATGAGCCACGGCGCCCAGAAGATGAACGGCATCATGCAGGACATTGGCCGCGGCACCCACAAGCTGGTGGCGGCGCGCTACACCTTCCGGCGCCTGTTCCTGGCCGGCATGACGGCGCTGCTGGCCGACGCGGTGGGCTTCGCGGTGCTGATGGTGATCGACATCCAGGTGATCCAGGATCTGGCGGTCACCGCCAGCATCGGCGTGGCGGTGCTGATCTTCACCAACCTCGTGCTGCTGCCGATCCTGCTCAGTTACACCGGCGTCAGCCCGGTGGCGGCCCGCCGCAGCCTGCGCGACGAGATCATTGACGCCGCCGACGGCAGCCACAGCAAGCACCCGTTCTGGGCCTTCCTCGACCTGTTCACCCAGCGCAGGTGGGCCAGCGTCGCGGTGCTGGCGGCCACCGCGATGGGGGTGGCCGGGCTGGTGACGAGCTTCCAGCTGCGCATCGGCGACACCGACCCCGGCGCCCCCGAGCTGCGTCCGGACTCCCGCTACAACCGCGACAACGCCTACGTCGTCGCCAACTACGCAGCCAGCAGCGACGTCTTCATCGTGATGGTGAAGACCCCGCAATATGCCTGCGCCCACTACAGCACGCTCACCGCCGTCGATGCGCTGGAGCGCGAGTTGCAGCAGCTGCCGGGCGTCGAGGCGACCAGCTCGCTGGCGGGGCTGGCCAAGGTGGCCAATGCCGGGATGAACGAGGGCAGCCTCAAGTGGTTCGAGATTCCCCGCTCCCAGGACAACCTCAACGCCATCATCACCCGCGCCCCGCGCGAGATGTTCAACCAGAACTGCGACCTGCTGACCGTGTAGGCCTACCTCAAGGACCACAAGGCCGACACGCTGGCCAGCGTGGTGAAGGTGGTCGAGGACTTCGCCGCCCGCCACGGCAGCGACGAGCTGCGCATCCTCAACGCCGCCGGCAACGCGGGCATCGAAGCCGCCACCAACATCGTCGTCAAGAAGGCCAACGTCGAGATGCTCGGGCTGGTGTACCTGGCGGTGATCGTGCTGGCCTTCATCACCTTCCGCTCGTGGCGGGCGGTGATCTGCGCGGTGCTGCCGCTGATGCTCACCTCG
>SSSX01000562.1 GCA_015657735.1 Zoogloeaceae bacterium | reverse complement strand
GGCGGCCGAGACGATGGCGCCGGTGGACGGGCCGAGGCGGATGTCCTCGTCGAGGTCGCGCAGTTCCTTGAGCGTGCCGTCGAGATCGAAGGGGGTGTCGTCGAGGGCGGCTTGGCAGAGTTGCTCGGCGCGCTCGAAGGCGAGGCGGCCGACATCTTCCTCGGAGTATTCGACGACGACCTGGTAGACGCCGGCATCCACCGTCGGGGTGGTGCGGCTGAAGGTCACTGGACAGCCGGCCTGGGCCTGCAAGCCGAGAATGCAGAATTCCAGGGCGTGGGCCATGGACACGGTGGCAAGATGGTCGCCGGGGATCAGGTCACCCAGTTCCGGGAAGCGTGCGCGCAGGCGAGCTTCGAAATTGGGAATGTCGGCGATGGCCAGTTCGCCATCGTGGCAGCTGACGATGGCCTGGATGGCGGTGTGGCGGCTCCACAGGTTGGGGCCGCGCAGGGCGCGAATGCGGGAAACGTCCATGACGCGGGATCCTTGTTATTTCCTGAGGGTTGCCGGTTTCTTGGCAGTTGGCGTTTTTTTGGTGCGCTGGGCCAGGAGAGCCAGCGGATCGTGGATGTCCAGTCCGAAGGTCTTGACGCCGGTGACGATGACGTCCTGGGTCAGGCCCAGCGCCCAGCCGGCGGCGACGGCGGCCAGCACGTTGGCGACATCGGCCGGCTTCTTGGCCTTGCCGATGAGGGGAACGTCGCCCAGGCGGCACAGGCGGATTTCATCGGAACCGGTGCCTAGCGCGATGCGTCCGTCGGCGACGTAAACGCCGCGCTTGCCGGCGGCCAGATGGGCGGCCATCACTGCGTTTTCGGCATCGGCCGCGAAGAAGATGACCTGGCCGTCGCACAGTTCGGCCATCTCGGCGACCATGGCGTCGGCGGCGTTGAGCACGGCATAGCCGGCGGGCAGCACGACATCGACCTGGGTGCGGTAGATCGAGCGGTGCGTCGTGTAGTACTCGCCGCCGCTCGGCTGGACATCCCAGCGGGCGAGGTTCTCGGCCTCCGGAGCGATGTTGGTGACGATGCCGACCGAGCAGCGGTCGTAGGCCAGGCCTTCGCCGAGAATGGTGCGGGCGCCGTTCTCGACGACGGCGGTCTGGACGGTGCGGTTGAGCAGCAGGCGGTGGCCGCCGGCCCAGTTGGCGGCGTCCGATTTCTGGACGTGGCGGCGGTCGAGGAAGATGCCATCGCTGCACGAGAGGCCGACATGCTTGCCGGAAATGTAGACCAGATGCGCTACCAGACGGGCGACGGCGGTCTTGCCGTGGGTGCCGGTAACGCCGACCAGCGGCACGCGACCGCTTTCGCCGGCGGCGAAGAGGTTGTCGACGATGGCCTGGCCGACCGGGCGGGGCTTGCCGATGCCCGGCTTGATGTGCATCAGCAGGCTGGGGCCGGCATTGACTTCGACGACGGCGCCGCCCTGTTCGAGCAGCGGCTTCGAGATGTCCTTGCAGACGAGGTCGATGCCGGCGATGTCGAGGCCGACGATGCGGGCCGCCAGCGAGGCGGTGGCGGCGTTGTCGGGGTGCACTTCGTCGGTGCAGTCGAAGGCGTGGTTGGCGTTGCGCTGGATGAGCACGTCGCGGCCGGTGGCAGGCACGCTGTCGCCGGTCAGGCCCTGGCGTTCGAGTTCGATGCGGACGGCAGTGTCGATGCGGATGATCGACAGCGGGTGCAGTTCGGTGTCGCCGCGGCGCGGGTCGGTGTTGACCTGGCTGTCGATGAGCGACTGGACGGTCGATTTGCCGTCGCCGGTGACGGTGATCAGGTCGCTGCGGTTGGCGGCGACCAGCTTGCCGCCAACCACCAGCAGGCGGTGCTCGATGCCCTGGATGGAGCGCTCGACGAGGACGCCAGAACCCTCCTCGACGGCGATGGCGTAGGCCTTGGCGACTTCTTCCCGGGTGGTCAGGTCGATGAACACGCCGCGCCCGTGGTTGCCGTCGGTCGGCTTGACGACGACCGGGCCGTCGATGTCCCCCGCGGCATCCCAGGCGTCGTCGGCGCTGCTCACTTCGCGGCCTTCCGGCACCGGCACGCCGCAGCTGGAGATCAGCGACTTGGTGAGGTCCTTGTCGCGCGAGATGGTTTCGGCGATGGCGCTGGTCTGGTCGGTTTCGGCCGTCCAGATGCGGCGCATGGCGGCGCCGTAGCCGAGCTGGACGAGGTTGCCGTCGTCGAGCAGGCGGATGTGCGGAATCTTGCGCGCT
>SSSX01000561.1 GCA_015657735.1 Zoogloeaceae bacterium | reverse complement strand
GCTTCGACGAAGGTGTCGGGCAGCGGGCACGCAAACGCGGCGATCACCACCGCACCGGGCTCGACCTCCGGCAGCGGCACCGTCCACCGGACGATGTCCACGCCATCGATCCGCTGCTCCGGCAACGCGGTATCCAGCGTCGGGATCAGCCGCCGCGCGCTGGCCAGGTCGTCAACCCACAGGCGCACCGCGATACCGTATTCGCCGGCCAGCTGCCGCGCGAGCCGCCAGCAGACGCCGATGTCGCCAAAGTTATCCACAACGGCGCAGAACAGATCCCAGCAGGGCGAGGAAGAAGCAGGCAGGGTCAAGACTGGGGACAAGACGCGGGACAGTGACCGTACAAATTGTGCACAAGGCCGGTCGTCCGCGCGAGACGATTTTTGCTCAACAATCGCCCCACACGCTGGACAGACCGTTGTCGACAAACTTATAAACCGGTCAAGGGACTGAAACTAAAGCGCTTCATGCCGTTACTCACAGAATGTCGCGAAGCATTAACGTAAACAGTATTTATATATAAATAAAAACTAACAACAAATCGATGCAAGCGCGAGTCCGGCTTCGAAGGGCACTTGCTATGCTCTAACCAGTACTTGAGGAGAACACCAATGCTTTCGATCACCGATCTGAAAGACTTCATCGATCTGGACCACGAGACCGTCCAGATCGTCCATGAAAGCACCCATCTGTCGGAGAGTCAGGCGGTCAACCTTGCCGAGGAGCTGCTGAAGAGCGAACGGGGGGTGTATACGCTGCACCAGATGTTCCGCGACCAGATCGCGGCGGCGGCGGAACACCACCAGTTGTCCCGCGAACAGGAGCTGCGCAAGGCCTACGCCTATTTTTCGCGCAAGTATCCGATGCCCCGGATGTTCTGAGCCCGGCAAGCGCCGCTGCCAGCACCCGCCTGTGAACAAGCAGGCGGACAATCCGGGCAGAAATTGTGGGAAAGCCGGCGATCCCGAGCGCCCCGGAAATTCCTCCCCATTTTGTCCCAGCCATCTTCCGTGCCCTGTCCAGAGCTTTATCCTCCGTCCAGGATTTTGAAATAAAAGGCGTTTATCGACTTGTCCACAGAAGTCGCCGGAGCATAGTTAACATTGTCTTATATATAAAAAGAAAACATATAAAACCCTTGTGGAGCGACCAATCCGGCCGCTCGCCGGGTGCCGTGGCGTCCGCACTGACGGCCTCTTTCAAGAACCGATACACTTCGCTGCTGACTTCCGGAGCACGCCTTGCATTTCGAACACCTCATCGAGATCAACAACCCCCTCGACCCGCTCATCGAACCCCTGAGCCGTGAGCAGGTCTGGGCCGGGCTGATGTACCGGGTGGATGAACCCGGGGCATTCCTGCCCGGGCTGGACCGCTGCGTGATCCTGTCCCGCGACGAGCAGCGGGTGGAACGGGAACTCCATTTCGGTCGCGCGATGATTCGCGACACGGTGACGTTCCTGGTCCACGAATGGGTCCGCTTCGAATCTGCCGCCAATGCCGAGCATGCCGGCGGCCGGCTGACGATCCGCGTCGAACAGCCGGACGATCTGCGCCTCTATCTGCGCTTCACCTACGAAACCACGCTGCAGGAAGGCGCCGCCGCGGGCGAGGTGCTGGCGGTGTCGGAATTCATCAAATCCGCCTACCGCGAGTCGGACGTGGACACCGTCCGCATCATCCGCCTGATCGCCGCCGGCGGCCGGCCGCAGTAGCCCGCCAGCGGTCGCGTTTCATCCCACGCATCCGAGCAAAAACAGGAGACTCCATGAACATCGAACGACCCGCCATTCCGTCCTTCCAGCCACCGGTGCGCACCCTGCTGGGGCCGGGGCCGTCGGATGTGCCGCCGCGGGTGCTGGCTGCGCTGGCCCGGCCGACCGTCGGCCACCTGGATCCGACCTTCATCGCGATGATGGACGAGGTCAAGACCCTGCTGCGCTATGCCTTCCAGACCCGTAACGAGCTGACCTTCCCGGTGTCGGGGCCGGGTTCGCTGGGCATGGAAACCTGTTTCGTCAATCTCGTGAATCCGGGCGACAAGGTCATCGTCTGCGTAAACGGCGTGTTCGGTCAGCGCATGGTCGAGAACGTGCGGCGCCTGGGTGGCACGGCGGTGATCGTCGAGGACGCCTGGGGTGAGCCGGTCGACCCGGCCAAGGTCGAGGCGGCTTTCGCGGCCAACCCGGATACGCAGCTGTTCGCCTTCGTTCACGCCGAAACCTCCACCGGGGCGCTGTCGGATGCGGCCACGCTGGCTGCCATCGCCCGCCGCCACGGCGCGCTGACGATCATGGATTGCGTCACCTCGCTGGGTGGCGTGCCGGTGCTGCTCGACGAATGGGGGATCGATGCGGCGTATTCGGGCAGCCAGAAATGTCTGTCGTGCACGCCTGGCCTGTCGCCGGTGAGTTTTTCGGAGCAGGCCGTGGCGCGCATCCGCGCCCGCCAGACGCCATGCCCGAGCTGGTTCCAGGATCTGGGCCTGGTGCTCGGCTACTGGAGCGGCGCCAAGCGCACCTACCACCACACGGCGCCGGTCAACCCGCTCTACGGTCTGCACGAATCGCTGGTGATACTTGCCGAGGAAGGTCTGGAGGCGGCGTGGCGGCGCCATCGGGAAAACCACCTGCGCCTGCGCGCGGGCCTGGAGGCGCTGGGCCTTCACTTCGTCGTGCGGGAGGACGCCCGTCTGCCCCAGCTGAACAGCGTGTGGGTGCCGCCGGGCATCGACGAGGCGGCGGCGCGTAGCCGGCTGTTGAACGAATTCGGTGTCGAGATCGGCGCCGGCCTCGGGGCGCTGGCCGGCAAGGTGTGGCGCGTCGGCCTGATGGGCCATTCGAGCCGTCCGGCCAATGTCGTCCTGTGCGTGGCGGCGCTGCAGGCGGTGATCCGCGGCTGATCGGCCTGGCGGCCCGCGCGGTCGCCGCTCAGCGGGTGGCGGCCTCGATTTCCTTGCGACGCTGCTCGGTCTGCTGCTCGGCGGCTTCGAGCTGCTGGTCGATCCGGGCCCGGCCGGCCCGGGCCTGTTCGGCTTCGCTGGCCTTGAGCTTGGCCGCGGTGGCGGCGCTGCCGCCGGTGTCGCCGAGGCCGCAGGCGGCGAGCAGTAGCGGGATGGCGAGGATCACCGGCATCGGAAGGCGGAATCGCATGGCTGTCTCCTGGGATCGACGGACGAAGGCCCGGGCGGTTCCGCAACGGTAACGCCGTTTTCGATGACTGTCATGCGCGCGGGGCGGCCGGGTCTGCCGGGCCGGCCCCGCGTGGCGGCGGCTTACTTCTTCGGCGCGTCTGCACCGGCGACACTCAGTTCGCCCTTCAGCCTGGCGATGCTCTTGTCGCCGAAACCCTTGACGTTCTTCAGGTCGTCGAGGCTCTTGAACGGGCCGTGCTTGCTGCGGTAATCGACGATGGCCTGGGCCTTCGACGGGCCGATGCCCTTGACGCCGTCGAGCTCGCCGGCGGTGGCGGTGTTGATATTGACCGCCGCGAAGGCGAGGCTGCCGGTGCCCAGCGCGAGGCTGGCGGCAAGGGCGAGGCGGGACAGGATGCGTTTCATGACATGACCTCCTTGTTGTTGATGACGTCATTTTACTGTTGTTTTGTACATGTTTGGCAAGATGGGCGGCCGGATTTTTCTGGCGCCTGGCGCAACATTTCGAGACTGTTTTTCCCTAACCGATTGGCGCGCCGTGCGTTGAAGGAGCACATCCCCACCGGAGTGCTTCATGAAACGCCTGATCTGCATCGCCCTTGCCACCGCGTCACTGGCCGGTTGTGTCGTTGTGCCGGCCGCGCCGGGCTATGGACATTCCTATCCCCGCTACGTCGAACCGCCGGTCGTGGTGGTGCCGCCCTACCGTGGCTACGGCCCGCGCTGGGACCGCGACCGTGACCGCGGCGACTGGGGACGCGGCCACCGCTGGTGAGCGGAGCCGGTCGGGCGCGTACAACCCGGGCGCGTAGAAATTTCCGGCCGGAACGCTGACCGCGCCGTTATCCTTGAGGATTGCCTTCCGCCCGTCCGCCGCCGCCCGCCGATGCCTTCCCCGTCCGATGCCGCCCACGAGCACCGCCTGAGCCTGGCCGAAGTCGTCGACTGGCTGGTCGACGACGGCATCGTGGCGCGTTCCGACGCCGATGCGCTGCTGGCGGCCCGGCGTCAGCGCAGCGACGAGGTCCATCCGCTGATCGC
>SSSX01000560.1 GCA_015657735.1 Zoogloeaceae bacterium | reverse complement strand
GCAGAGCGCGAAAGGGCGGCGGCTTCCCTGGTGCCGACGAATTCGCCGGCCGCGCACATCCCCTTGGTGTGATTGCGCCGCTCGCCGGGGGTGACGCCGAACGTACCTTCGATCGCCTCGACGACCTGCGGCGCCGAAACTTCCTCGGCGGCGCTTGCAGGGAGCGACGTCATTAGCAGGCCCGCAGCGATGGCCGGTGCCAGGGTGATGGTTTTCATATTTCTGCCTTTCTGTCGGGGGGAAATTGTTATTTGTTCCGAAACTGCTCTTGAACCGCTGACGGCTGCAGGTCGGCATTATCCGGCGCCGATGGCTGCGTGACCCCCCCGCAACCGGGGGGAGGAAGACGGGTGGCGGAGCATCGTGTTGGGGTCGGTGGCCCGGCATCGCCAGCCCATCCGAAATTTGTCGGGCGGCGCTGAAACGCGGCTTGCATCGGCTGTATCCAATGGGGCAGATGCAGACCCCACGGAGCACGCCATGATTCCCGAAAAATACCCGAGCGCCCAGGCAGGCGTTACCGACATCGATCTGGCACGTGCCGTCGCGGCTGGCAACCAGGACGCCTTCAAGACGTTGATGCGGCGCCATAACCAGAAGCTGTTCCGCACCGCGCGCAGCATTCTGCGCGACGACCGGGAAGCCGAGGAAGTGGTGCAGGACGCCTATCTGCTGGCCTACCGGAGCATTCGCCACTACCGCGGCGAGGCGCGACTGTCGACGTGGCTGATCCGTATCGTGGCCAACCGGGCGCTCCGCCGGCGGCAACGCCTGAGCCGCGATCGGGCGATCTTTGCGGCGGGCGACAACGCCGCAGGCGAGGAGGGCGAAATGGGCGAAAGCAGCTTCCAGAACCCCGAATCGGCCGCCGCCAACGGCGAATTGCGGCACTTGCTGGAATCCCACATCGACCGGCTGCCGGACCTGTACCGCGAAATTTTCGTCCTGCGCGGCGTCGAGGAGCTCAGCAACGAAGAGACGGCGGTGATTCTCGGCATTCCCGAAGCGACGGTTCGCACCCGCTTCTTCCGCGCCCGACACCTCCTCGGCCAGGCGCTGGCCAAGGATATCGACGAGGTCTTCGGCGAGGTCTATGCCTTTGCCGGCGACCGCTGCGACCGGATTGTCGCCGGCGTGCTGGCCCGTCTGCCGCGGAAATCCGTCTGAGCAGCCCAGCGCTGCACCCCACCAGGAGAAAACCATGAACGCACTGATCAAGCACGCCATCGCGGCCGTCGAACCCCGCCGCACCTTCCTTGGCCAGACCGGCCTGGTGCTGTCCGGCACCGCCATCGCACTGCTCTCCGGCCGCGAGGCGCTGGCCGCCAAAGCCGACAAGGCGGCCGAGAGCGACCTGCGCATCCTCAACACCGCGCTGGGCGCCGAACTGGAAGCCATCGCCGCCTACCAGGCTGGCGCCGAAAGCGGCCTGCTGCAAAAGCCGGTCCTCGATGTGGCGCTCGCCTTCCAGGGGCATCACAAGCAGCACGCCGATCTGCTCGCCGCCACCATCGGCAAGCTCGGCGGCCGGCCGGTCGGCGCCAGGGACACATACGGCTTTCCGGTCGACACCCTGAAAAATCAGGTCGATGTGCTGCGCTTTGCGGCCGGACTCGAAAAAGGCGCGGTCAGCGCCTATCTGGGCGCCATCCCGCTGTTCGGCAACCGCGAACTCGCCAGGGCCGCCGGCAGCATCCTTGGCGACGAGGCGATGCATTGGGCGGTTCTGCGCAATGCGGTCGGCGATGTGCCGGTGCCCGACGCCTTCGTGCGCTGAACCCGGAGGGCGACGGCGATGAGCACGATCCATTCGACGGGCTGGCTGCTGTGCGCCGTGCTCGCCGGCAGCGCCGCCGCCGACATGCCGGGCGCCGACGCCGTTGCGCGCGGCGCCCGGGTGTACGAGCGCTGTGCGGCCTGCCACGCACTCGAGCGGGACCGGACCGGGCCGCACCACTGCGGCCTGATCGGCCGGCGGGCGGGCAGTGTGGCGGGCTTTGCGTATTCGCCGGCGATGCGCCGGGCGGGCTTCGTCTGGAACGAGAAGTCGCTCGATCGCTTCCTGCGCTCGCCGCTGACGGCCGTCCCCGGGACCAGCATGGGTTACGACGGCGTAAAGGACGACGACGAGCGGCGCGATCTGATCCTGTTCCTGCGCGAAGCCGGCCGCACGGCGCGCTGTCAAAACCTGTCGGCAGGTGCCGGGCGCCTGCCGTGAAACACCGAAATGCGCACCTGGCGCACACCGCTGATCGTATTGACGGGGTGGGCGCGCCATCCGGGAGAGCGGCATGTTCGACTACGATTCCGACGCCATCGCGGCGATCCTGGGCACCAGCCTCGATGCGGTATTCACCATCGACGCGCAGGGCCTGATCGTCGACACCAACGCGGCGGCGAGCCGGATGTTCGGCTGGCCGCGCGAGGCGTTTCTTGGGGCCAATATCTCGCTGATCGTGCCGTCGCCGCTCAAGGAACAGCACGACGGCTTCCTGCGCGCCTTTCGCCCCGACCGCGGCGTCAAGCATGTGCTCGGCAGCGGCCAGCGGCTCGACGGCCAGCGCCAGGACGGCTCGCGCTTTCCGGTCGAGGTCGGCATTTCCGCCTTCGAGCGCGACGGGCGGCGCTACTTTACCGGCTTTGTCCGCGACATGAGCGAACGGCAGAGCGCCGAGGACCGCATGCGCTACCTCGCGCTGCACGATGCCGAGAGCGGTCTGCTCAACTACCGCGGCTTCGCCGAACGGTTCGCCGCTGCGGCCGGCAGCGGGCGCCGCATGGCGGTGTTCCGCATCGAGGAGTTCCGGCGCTTCTCGGTCGCCTACGGCGAACGCTGGAGCATCGCGACCGTGCAGGAAATCGCCGCCCGTCTGGTCACCACGCTGGCACCCCACGAAATGGCCGGGCGCGTGCGTGACGACAGTTTCGCGCTGTGCCTGGGGAGCGATGCCGGGGCGCGGGTCGAAACGCTGGCAGCGCTACTCCGCCAACCGTATGCGCTCGATACGACCGTCGTGCAGCTGACCGCGACCTTCGGTCTGTCGTCCCCCGGCGACGACTTCGCCAGCCTGCTGCGTACCGCCCAATGGGCTTGCGACCGTGCCGGCGCGACCGGCCGGGGTGGCATCAACGCCTACACCGACGGCTTGCGGCAAGCGGTCGTGCGCGAACTCGCCATCGAGTCGCGCCTGCGTGAGGCCGTGCGCAACAACCGGCTGATGCTGGTTCTGCAGCCCAAATGCCGCCTGGCCGACCGGCGCATCGTCGGCGCCGAGGCGCTGGTCCGCTGGGACGAACCTCAGCTGGGTGCGATCCCGCCGGCCGAATTCATTCCGCTCGCCGAACGGCTCGGCCTGGTCGGGGAAATCACCGACTGGATGCTGCAGCGCAGTCTGGCCGAGATCGCCGCGTGTCCGGACCCGACGATCAGCGTCGCCGTCAATTTTTCGGCACTGGACTTTTACCACCCCGACTTCGTCGCCCGCCTGAGCGACGCGCTGGCGGCGGCCGCGCTGTCACCACACCGGCTGGTCATCGAACTGACGGAATCGGCGGCAATCCACGATGTCTCCCTGGTCAATACCCGGCTGCAGGCGCTGCGCGCGCTCGGAGTCGGTGTCTCGCTGGACGATTTCGGCACCGGTTACACCGCCCTTTCCTACCTGCGCCAGTTCGCGGTCGATGCGTTGAAGATCGACATCGCCTTCGTGCGCGATCTGCCGGACAGCCGGTCGGCGATCAGCATCGCCCGCGCCATCGTTGCGCTGGCGCGCGGTCTGGGTCTGGAAACGATTGCCGAGGGCGTCGAAACCGAGGCTCAGGCCAATGCGCTGAGCGGGCTGGGCGTGGATGTCGCCCAGGGCTTCCTGTTCGGTCGCCCGATGCCGCCGTCCGAATTCAATCGGCTGGTCGGCCCTGCAACGGCGTCGCCGGGGGCCCGGTAGATCACTCGGCGCGCGGATCGGTCCGCGTGGTCACCGGGCTTGCGCTGACCGTGGGCCCGGATGGCGGGGCGGGTGAGGCATGCGTCATGGCGGCGACCGGTGCCGGTGTGTATGATCGGAGCCTCCGTTCGTCCTGCCGGCGTGGCATGGCGGGTGTTTGCTCATCCAACGAAGGCCGGTCCGTGTCCGGTCGTGCGAGTCGATTCGATCATGTCAGGCAAGAAAAAGCTTCCCCTCCTGCTCGCGCTGTCGGCGAGCTTCGTCCTTGGCGCCGTGGCGCGCCCGGCGTGCGCCGAAACCGTGCTGACGCCCATCGAGTGGGTGGCGATGCCGGTTTTCTGCAAGGTGGCGTTCCAGAAGTCCGCGTACGTCCGCTACATTCCGGCCGACTACCGCTTCCAGCGCGAGTCCTACGGCAAGCACGATCTGTCCACCCACGGGATTCCCGGCGCGCACCACTTCTGCATGGGTATGGTCGAACTCAACCGCGCCAAGCGGGGGAACGGCACCTACGAGAAGGCGGTGGAAGACTTCGCCTATTCGCAGGGCGACATGGAGCCCAACGCGCCGATGTTCTCCTACGTCAATGCCTATCTCGGCCGGGCCTTGTACCTGACCGGCAAGCGCAGCCAGGCGGCCAAGGTGTGGATGCAGGGGATCACGATCCAGCCCAAGAGCCGTGAATCCTATCTGGCGATGGCGGAGGCGATGCTGTCGGAGCACCGCCCGCAGGACGCGCTGACCGTGCTGCAGAAGTTCGACGCGGCGAAGGAGGCGGAGTACCCGGATGCCGAGCACTTCATGGCCCAGACCTACTTCGAACTCAAACAGTACGACGAGGCGAAGAAGCACGCCGAGAAGGCCTATGAACTCGGCTACCCGGTGTATGGCCTGCGGGACAAGATGAAGCGGATCGGCAAGTGGTGATCTGATCAAAAAGGGCAACAATAAGCACTTCATTGTTGCCCTTTTTGCAACAAACCTCAGCCCAGGCGGGCGTGCGGCACGATCTGCTGCGGATCGGTGCGCAGTTCGATCAGTGCCGGCACGCCGGCTGCGGCGGCGCGGCGGAAGGCGTCGGGGAAGTCTTCGGTATGTTCGACCCGTTCGGCGTGGGCGCCGAAGGCGCGGGCGAAGGCCACGAAATCCGGGTTCACCAGTTGCGTGGCGCTGATCCGGCCGGGGAATTCCCGTTCCTGGTGCATCCGGATCGTGGCCAGCATGCCGTTGTTGACGACGATCACCACCACCGCGGCGCCGAACTGCATCGCCGTCGCCAGTTCCTGCGGATACATCATGAAGCAGCCGTCGCCGGCGAAGCACAGCGCCGGGCGCTCGGGGTGACGCAGCTTGGCGGCGATGGCGGCCGGCAGGCCGTAGCCCATCGCGCCGTTGGTCGGCGCCAGTTCGGTGGCCGGGCGGCGGTAGCGGAAGAAACGGTGCACCCACACGGTGTAGTTGCCGGCGCCGTTGGCGACGATGGCGTCGTCGGGCAGGGTGTCGCTGAGCCACGCCATCACCTTTGCAAGATCGACGCCGGCCGGCGGTGGGTTGAGCTGCGGCGGGGTCGAGTGGGCTTCATAGTCGGCGCGCGCGGCGCGGGTCCAGTCGCGCCAGGCGGGCCCGGCGACCGGCGCGAGGCCGGCCAGCGCGACGGCCGCCGGGCTGGCGGCGGCGTGGATCGGCAGCCGCGCCTGGTAGACGCGGCCGAGTTCGTCGGGGTCGGCGTGGATGTGGATCAGCGTCTGGCGGGGCAGCGGGCTGTCGACGAGGGTGTAGCCCGACGACGTGGCTTCGGCGAGACGCGAGCCGATCACCAGCAGCAGATCGGCGTCCTTCACGCGCTGGGCGAGGCGCGGCGACACGCCGAGGCCGAGCTGGCCGACGTAGTGGCGGTCGCGGTTGTCGAACAGATCCTGACGGCGGAAGGCGGCGGCCAGCGGCAGATCGTTGTCGCGCACGAAACGGGCCAGGGCTGCGCTGCCGGCCGCGTCCCACGCGCTGCCGCCGGCGATCACCAGCGGACGCTGCGCGGCGGCGAGCAGGGCGCCGGCTTCGGCGATGGCGGCCCGGGCCGGCTCGGCGCGGGCGATGCGCACCGGCGGCAGGTCGACCGCCTGGCCGCTGCCGAACAGCACGTCCTCGGGCAGCGCGACGACCACCGGGCCGGGGCGGCCGGACAGCGCGACACTGAACGCGCGGGCGACGGTTTCGGGGATGCGTTCGAGGCTGTCGACCTCGGTCGCCCACTTGGCGACGCCGCCGAACATCTGGCGGTAGTCGATTTCCTGGAAGGCCTCGCGGCCGCGGAAGGCGCGGTCCACCTGGCCGACGAAGAGGATCATCGGCGTCGAATCCTCGCGGGCGGTGTGCACGCCGTTGCTGGCGTGGGTGGCGCCGGGGCCGCGGGTCACGAAGCAGATGCCGGGGCGGCCGCTGAGCTTGCCGTGGGCGTCGGCCATGTTGGCGGCGGCGCCTTCGTGGCGGGTGACGATGGTGCGGATCGTGGG
>SSSX01000559.1 GCA_015657735.1 Zoogloeaceae bacterium | reverse complement strand
CGGATCGCGCTGCCAGTCCACCCGCAGGCGCTCGCCGAGACGCAGCGTTTCGAGGCGCAGATAGCGTTCGCACAGCGCGATCTCGTCGGCCAGCGGGACGAGCTCGCGGTTGTCCTGCATCAGCGCGCGGAACAGGTCGGCAAGTTCCTCCAGTCCTTCCTCCGCCCGCCGCGGGTCGCTGCGCAGCACGCCGAGCACGCCGTTCAGGCTGTTGAACAGGAAATGCGGCCGGATGCGGGCGGTGAGTGCCAGCAGCCGCGCCTCGGCCAGCGCCGGCGTACGGGCCGCGACCTGACGCCGGAAATACGCCAGCACCAGCCCTGCCGCCGCCATCGTCCACGCCACCGGGCGCCACGACGCGGCCTCGCCGGGCGGCGCCAGCAGGCTGCGACTGAGCAGCGCCACCGCCAGCACGACGCCCGCCAGCGCCGCCAGCCCGGCCACGCCGGGCAGCCGGCGCAACAGCGGCTGCAGCATGAACAGCACCGCAATGGCGAGGATCAGCGGGAACTCGACGCGTACCGCCATCTCCAACACCTCGCTGCCGAGGGTCGCGAAGGCCTCGTTGCGGGCCAGCACCGCCGCCATGGCAAGGGCATTGACCAGCAGCAGGATGCGCAGCACGACGCCCAGATTGCGGAAGTCGGGCAGGAGCGCCGGATACGGCGCCCAGGCGGCGGGGCGCGGATTTTGCTTTATACTCATGGGTCAACAATCGGGCCAGAACCTTGAATCCACGGGGTTCCCTCCGGGCATAGGCCCCCTTTATCGCAGAGAGCAATATCGATTATGGCAGATCAATCCGCGCCGCAGGACAGCCCCGCCAAAGCCTGGTCCGGCCGCTTCTCGGAGCCCGTTTCCGACCTCGTCAAGCGCTACACCGCCAGCGTCTTCTTCGACAACCGCATGGCCGCCCAGGACATCCGCGGCTCGCTGGCCCACGCCACGATGCTGGCCCGTCAGGGCATCATCGGCGCCACTGACCTGGCCGACATCGAACGCGGCATGGCGCAGATCGCCGGCGAGATCGAACGCGGCGAGTTCACCTGGAACCTCGACGACGAGGACGTCCACCTCAACATCGAGAAGCGCCTCACCGCGCTGGTCGGCGATGCCGGCAAGCGCCTGCACACCGGCCGCAGCCGCAACGACCAGGTCGCCACCGACATCCGCCTGTGGCTGCGCGACGCCATCGACACCATCCTCGGCCTGATCCGCGACCTCCAGCTGGCGCTGCTCGACCTCGCCGAACACCACGCCAACACCGCGCTGCCCGGCTTCACCCACCTGCAGGTCGCCCAGCCGGTCACCTTCGGCCACCACCTGATGGCCTACTTCGAGATGACCCGCCGCGACGCCGAGCGCTTTGCCGACTGCCGCAGGCGCGTCAACCGCCTGCCGCTCGGCTCCGCCGCGCTGGCCGGCACCACCTACCCGATCGACCGCGAATACGTCGCCGAACTGCTCGGCTTCGAAGAAGTCTGCTTCAACTCGCTGGACGCCGTCTCCGACCGCGATTTCGCGATCGAATTCTGCGCCGCCGTGTCGCTGCTGATGACCCATCTGTCGCGCCTGTCCGAAGAACTGATCCTGTGGATGAGCCCGCGGGTCGGCTTCATCGATCTGGCCGACCGCTTCTGCACCGGCAGCTCGATCATGCCGCAGAAGAAGAACCCCGACGTGCCCGAACTCGTGCGCGGCAAGACCGGCCGCGTCAATGGCAGCCTGATCGCCCTGCTGACCCTGATGAAAGGCCAGCCGCTGGCCTACAACAAGGACAACCAGGAAGACAAGGAACCCCTCTTCGACGCCGCCGACACCGCCATCGACACCCTGCGCATCTACGCCGACATGATGGGCAGCCGCCTCGAGAACGGCGCAAAGGTCTTCAACGTACGCGTCAAGCCGGCCGCGATGCAGGCCGCGCTGACCCAGGGCTACGCCACCGCCACCGACCTGGCCGACTACTTGGTCAAGAAGGGCCTGCCGTTCCGCGACGCCCACGAGGCCGTGGCCCTCGCCGTGCGCGCCGCCGACGCCAAGGGCTGCGATCTGCCGCAGATTCCGCTGGCCGAACTGCAGGCCGCGATGGCCCACGTCCCCGGCGCCGTCGAACGACTGGCCGGCGACGTGTTCGAGGTGCTGACCGTCGACGGCTCGCTGGCCTCCCGCGACCACATCGGCGGCACCGCCCCGACGCAGGTCCGCGCCGCCATCGCCCGCGCACGCCAGCGCCTGGGCTGAGGAAGGCAGCATGGAAAGGATCGGCAAGTACGAGGTCAGGCGGCAGCTCGGCAAAGGTGCGACCAGTACTGTCTACCTCGGCTTCGATCCTTTCGCCCAGCGCGAGGTGGCGATCAAGCGCCTCCATCCGGAGATGCTCCGCGCCACCGACCACACCACCCTGTACCACCACATGCTGCTCAACGAGGCGGCCCTCGCCGGCAAGCTGCAGCATCCCCACATCGTCCAGATCCACGACGCGGTGATCGACGACCGCGACGCCTACGTGGTGATGGAATACGTCCGCGGCGGCACCCTCGAAGCCTTCACCCAGCCCGACCGGCTGCTGCCCTTCGAACGCCTGGTCGAGATCATCTTCAAGTGCACGCGGGCGCTCGACTACGCCTACCTGCAGGGCGTCACGCACCGCGACATCAAGCCGGCCAACATCCTGCTCACCACCGCCGACGGGCAGGACATCAAAATCTCCGACTTCGGCGCGGCGATCTTCACCGCCACCGAAACGGCCCAACTCACCGGCTTCGGCTCGCCGGCCTACATGTCGCCCGAGCAGATCCGCGAACACCCCCTCGACCACCGCACCGACATCTACTCGCTCGGCGTCGTGATGTACCAGCTGCTCACCGGCCGCCTGCCCTTCGAAGCCAGCAGCAACGCCAGCCTGGTCTACCAGATCGCCCACGAAACCCCGCCGCCGCCGTCCGGCATCCGCCCCGGAATTCCGCCGGAACTCGACGCCATCGTGTGCCGCGCGATGCAGCGCGACGCCGCCGACCGCTACGCCACCTGGCTCGAGTTCTCCCACGACCTCGCCCAGGCCTACCGCAACCGCAACCTGGTGGCCGACCGCCTCGCCCCGCCCGACAGCGAAAAGTTCGAACGCCTGCGCGCCTTCCGCTTCTTCCGCGAATTCAGCGACATCGAAATCTGGGAAATCGTCCGCTTCGCCGAATGGCATCTGATCCCGCCCGGCACCGTGGTCATGAAGGAAGGCGAGCCCGGCAACTACTTCTGCTTCGTCGTCGAAGGCGAACTGCGCATCGTCAAGAAGCGCCACCTCCTCAACGTCCTCAGCGCCGGCGACTGCTTCGGCGAGATGGCCCTGTTCTCCGCCGGCCGCGGCGCCCGCACCGCGTCGGTCGAATCCACCGGAGAAACGCGCATCCTGACGATCCGCGCACCGGCCCTGCTGCGCGCCTCCAGCCGCTGCCAGATGCACTTCTACAAGGGCTTCCTTGAAGTGCTGGCCAGCCGCCTGTCCCTCGCCAACAGCCGCATCGCCAGCATCTGAGGCGCCTCAAGCGCCCGCCGTGGTCCGGCGGGAGGCCGCGAACGCCTGTTTGCCCGCGTTTTTTACATTTGTCGGCGTTTTTTACACAAGCTTGCGGATTTGGCCGCCGCTTTTTCCCGCTGGGATTTAATTCCTTTAGAATCATGTGGGTAAAACGTCAGGAAAAAACGGAACAGAATTTGCTTTATCACTCCTGACCATAAAGCGGACCCATGTCACGGCACCGTCAAGCGGGCCCGCTTATACTGCACTTAACCGCGCCGGTCCCGGCGTCTGTGAACGAGGTTTAGGATGAAGCTGGAACACTCCGAAAAGTCCGCCGGGCAACAAGCCGGCAACCAAGGCCCGATCGCCAAGCGCCGGAAGCTCATCCAGACCGGCGTCGCCGGCGCCCCGCTCCTTCTGACCCTGAAGAGCCTCCCCGCCCTCGCCGCCGACTGCAAACAGCCGTCGGGCTTCTCGGCCTCCGGCAACCTCAGCAAGAACGGCACCAACGCCTGCGCCAACCGCGTCAATGGCATCACCTACTGGCAGACCTTCGCCACCAACAACCCCACCGACGCCGACCTCGACCGGCCGTTCAACGAGATTTTCAGTTCCAGCGACACCACGACGATGCGCCAGCTGCTCGGCAGCGGCACGCTGATCCAGAAGCAGATCATCGCCGCCTGGCGCAGCGCCCGTCCGCCGGTCAGCACCGCTCTCTTCACCGCCGATCAGGTTGTGCAGATGTGGAACCTCGGCGTCGTCGGCGGCGCCTACCCCGTCGGGGCCGGCGTCACCTGGAATGCGACCCAGGTCGGCCAGTACCTGACCTACGTCCTGTTCCCCTGATTCCCGCCACCGAGTCTTGCGTCCGGCCGGCACCCGCTACCTCGCCTGCGAAACCCTGTTCGACGGGCTGGCCGAAGTCCTCTGGAAGGAAGTGGACGAAGGATGGGTCCGCTTCGACCCTTCCGCCGGCCAGACCCTGCTGCTGGCTCCGATCACACGCTTCGTCCTCGACCGGCTGGCGG
>SSSX01000558.1 GCA_015657735.1 Zoogloeaceae bacterium | reverse complement strand
GGCCTGCAGCGCTCCGCCAACGCCCGCCTGAGCCAGCAGGATCGAGTCGAGCAGCTTCGGGTGGTTGTCCTTCACGCACAGCACGTAGTCGGCGCCCCACTCACGGATCTCGCCGGCGATGGCCGTCTGGGTGCTCATCGCATCGATGGTGACGATGCAGCCGGCCACGTCCAGGGTACGCAAGAGCTGGGGAATCGCCGTGATCTCATTGGGTTTCTGATCGGTGGCGACCTGCCCGAGCACCCATCCCACCTCTGCGGCAAAGGCGCTGACCATATGCAGCGGCTGTGCGGCCGCCTTGCTCGTGGTGCGCCGACTCGTCTTGCCATCGATGGCGATCACTTGTTCGTGCTTCCGCGTCGGTATTACGCCCGCGACCCACCCATGAAACGCCCGCTCGAAGCCCTTCGGATCCAGCGCAGCAAAGACACGCTCAAAGGTGTCGGGAGAGGCGATGCCATAGTCGAGACTCAGAAAGCCGCGCAGCCACGGCAGCTTGATGCATCCTACTGGCTGATGTCTTCAAAATCGTCCGCGCCGCACAGGACCGCGCAGACCGCAATGGTCGGCAGTTCGCTCAACGGGTGGCGCGTTTGCTGGGCGTTGCGCCAGTCCTCAAGCCCTTCGAAAATCTCGACCATGTCCATCAGCTTGCCCGTTTCCATCGTCCGCCCGAAAAGGCAGGAAGCTACACAAAACAGATGGCTGTGAACAGGGGTGGCAAGTAGCTGATCGTGAAAGTTATTTGTGCTCGGGTGATGTCGGGTGGGGAGCTGCGGGGGCCTGATTGGTGTAGCAAATCGGGCATTGCGCTCCAGCCAAATCTTCCAAAAAACTTTATCGTTCTGACACGCTCAAAAAATTCGTTGGCACTCAACTCTGCTTAATACGTTTCCCCGCTACGGCATATCCATTTTTTCATCCCGCCTCAACCGCGCGTATTTCTGCCAGCCATTCCAGCTATAAAAGACCAGCCCGATCCAGATCAGCGCGAAGGTCAGCAGGCGGGCGGGTTCGAGTTTTTCGCCGAACAGCCAGACCGCGGTGACGAGCTGCATGGTCGGGTTGATGTACATCAGCATGCCGACCGTCGCCAGGTTGAGGCGCTGGGTGGCGGCGGCGAAGAGCATCAGCGGCAGCGCCGTCAGCGCGCCGGACATGGCGAGCAGGAACAGGGTCAGGCCGTCGTGGCCGCTGAACACGGCGTGGCCGTGGCGGTTCTGCCACAGCGCGTAGATGGCCACCAGCGGCAGCATCGACAGGGTTTCGAGCCACAGGCCGGACACCGCGTCCACCTTCACCGTCTTGCGCACCAGGCCGTACAGCCCGAAGGTTCCGCCGAGGAACAGCGACACCCACGGCAGGCTGCCGAGCACGACGAACTCGTTGCCGACCGCCGCCAGCGCCAGCGCCACGGCGATCCATTCCTTGCCGTCGAGGCGCTCCTTGAGGACCAGCATGCCGAGCAGCACATTGACCAGCGGCGTCAGGAAGTAGCCCAGGCTGCCGGCGATCACCAGGCCCTGATCCACCGCCCACAGGAAACCGAGCCAGTTCGAGCCGACCAGGAGCGCGGCGACGGTGAGCCGCAGCACGTTGCCCGGCCCCCGCGTGGCGGCCGCGAGCTGCCCCCAGCCGCGCCGCGCGGTGAGGATCAGCGCGACGAACAGGCACGCCCACAGCGCGCGGTTGCACAGCACGTCGACCGGGCTGACGTGGCCGAGCTGGCGGAAGAACAGTGGGAAGAAACCCCAGATGCCGTAGGCACCGAGGCCGAAGCCGATGCCGGCGAGAGTCTTGCCTTGGTCCACGATTGACGTTCACGGAAGGTCGGGGACCAACCATAGCACCCGGCGCCGGCCACCGCCCTTGGGGTTTTCCGCGAGGCCGCCGGCGGGACTACAATGGCACCATTCCACTGCAAGGATGGCCCACCATGCTGATCGTCTTCAAATCCCCCGCCAGCGGCGATGTGATCATGTTCGAGAAGAACGGCAAGGAAATGCTCGGCGTGCTCGGCAAGGACCCGGCCGACGCCACCGGCATCGTCACCGTCGAGCAGCTGCCCGGCGCCATCGCCGCCGTGCGGGCAGCGATCGACGCCGACAAGGCCCGGCAGGCCGCGGCCCGGCCCGACGACGGCGCCGACGAGGCCAAGCCGGCCGGCGGCGGCGTGAGCTTCTTCCAGCGGGCCGTGCCGCTGCTCGATCTGCTCGAACGCTCGCTGGCCGACAAGGTGCCGGTCACCTGGGGCGTGTGACGCCGGCCAGCCCATGACCCAGCGCGACATCGACCTCGCTCTCGAGCTGGTCCGCGAAGCCCTGCCCCAGCTCGGCATCCCGCGCCACCTGTGCACCCGGCGCCTGTCGCCGGCCGGGCGGGTGCTCGGCCAGTACCGCTGGCATTCCGACACCTTGCGCCTCAACCCGCGCTACCTCGCCCGCCTGTCCGACGACGACGCGCTGGATCTGCTCGACACCCTGCTCCACGAGCTGCTGCACAAGGCCTCGCCGCTGTGGAAGCAGCTGCGCGACAGCTTCCGGCCGCACCCGGAAATCTGGCTGCGCGCCGAAACGCTCGCCGCCCGTCTCGGCCCGGCCTACCTCGCCCGCCGCCGCGTCGCCGAAGCCGGCGCCTGAGCGCCGCTTCAGTCGGGGATGTCGTCCCCGCGCGCCACCACCAGCGCAAACACGTCGGCCAGCCCGGCCAGATTGGCGCGCTGCACTTCGGCCGCCGGCACCACGCCGCCATCCGGCGCCGGCAGCGCGCGGGTGGCCGTCGCCGACGCCGGCACGCACACCGCGTAGCCGAGGTTCACCGCCCCGCGGGCGGTCGAATTGACGCAGTTGTGGGTCATGAAACCGGCCACCACCAGTTGTCGCGGCGCCCCCAGCGCCTGCAGGCGCGCCGCCAGATCGGTGCCGATGAAGGCGTTGCCGTGCTGTTTGACCACCACAGCTTCGCCCGCGCGCGGCGCCACCTGGCTGGCGATGGCGCCGCTGTCGGCGCGGATGTCGAACAGCGAGCCCGGCCCGCCGTCGTGCTGGACGTGGATCACCGGTGCCCCGGCGGCCCGCGCGCGGTCCAGCAGACGCGCGCACTCATCGAGCGCCGGCGCCACGCCGTCGAGCTGCAGCGGGCCGCCGAGGTAGGTTTGCTGGGCGTCGACGATGATCAGCACAGAGCGCGACAGCGGCTCGGGCGTGGCGGGCCGGCCGGCGAGCTGGCGGATCGTGAACGGAGTGCTCATTTCGGGTTTCCTCGGGATTGAAGTTGAGGCACACAGTCTGCGCCGAGGGCGATCCTGCGAAAATATGCACTTCTGCCGATTAAACCTGCAAAATTGCAGGATACGACGGGCACGAGGTGGGCGATGAACTGGGACGATCTGCGTTTTCTGGCCGTGATCGGCCGTGAGGGTACGATGACGGGCGCGGCACGCCGCCTGAAAGTGGACCAGACCACCGTCGCCCGGCGCCTGCGGGCGCTGGAGGAATCCCTCGGCGTGCCGCCGCTGTTCGAGCGCGGCGACGGCCGCTGGCTGCCGACCGCGGTGGGCGCGCGCCTGCTCGAACGGGTCGCGCGCAT
Source organism: Zoogloeaceae bacterium (assembly GCA_015657735.1). Lineage (GTDB taxonomy): Bacteria > Pseudomonadota > Gammaproteobacteria > Burkholderiales > Rhodocyclaceae > Zoogloea. The sequence continues at coordinate 728 of SSSX01000558.1, read as the reverse complement.
CGAGGAGGAAGTGGCCGGCCTGTCCCGCCTCGCCGACGACGGCGCGGTAGAGGGCGTGGTGCGCGTCACCGCGGTCGGCACCATCGCCGCCGACTGGCTGGTGCCGCGGCTGCCGGCGCTGTATGCGCGCTACCCGGGGCTGACGCTGGAACTCGTCGCCAGCAACGACAACCTCAGCGTGGCGCGCCGCGAGGCCGACATCGCGATCCGCCTGGCGCGCCCGTCGAGCGGCGCCTTCCTGATCCGCAAGCTGGCCGACCTGGGCCTGGCGGTGTATCGCGCGGCGCAGGCCGAAACCGCGCCCGGCGACTGGGTGTGCTACGGCGAGGCGCTCGCCGATACGCCCGAAATGCGCTGGCTGGCACCGCAGCTCGCCGCCGGCCGGGTGCGTCTCGCCAGCGACAGCGTGAGCGCGCTGCTGCGCGCCTGCGCGGCCGGCATCGGTCAGGCGGTGCTGCCGTGCTTCGTCGCCGACGCGACGCCGGGTCTGCTGCGGGTGAGCGGGCCGGCGCCGGTGGTGAGCCGCGAACTGTGGCTGCTGGTGCATCCCGAGGCACGCCGGCAGGCCCGCGTCGCGGCGGTCGCCGACTGGCTGGCCGCCGCCTGCGCCGCCGACGGCGCGGCGCTGCGCGGCGACGCCGGCTAGTTCAGCCGCCGGTGAGCTGGGCGTAGAGCAGCGGCAGCCGCGCCGGCAGTTCGGCCGGATTGCGCAGGATGGTGTAGCCGGC
>SSSX01000557.1 GCA_015657735.1 Zoogloeaceae bacterium | reverse complement strand
TAGTGTCGCCACCCGTGGCCGGGGGCGTCGCGGCAGGCTGGGCGGCTGCCGGCGCCTCGGGCACCGCGACCGCCGCCACGCTGGCAGCGAGTTCCTCGGCCGGCTTTTTGCGCTGGGTATCGTAATACCAGCCGGCCACGACGAGGCCGAACAGCCCGAGCGCCGCCAGCATGCCGGGAATCACCGAACGGCGGAAACGCCCCCGCCCGACCTGAGGCATGTCGCCCTGGGCGTTCGAGGCCGGTGCGAGCTCCATCGCTTCGCCGGCGCCCGGCGGCTGCAGTGCGGCGAGCAGCGGCGCAGCGTCGATCTTCAGCAGCCGGGCGTAATTACGCAGAAAGCCGCGCGTGAAGGCGAAGCCCGGCAACTGGTCGAAACGCCCGGATTCGAGGGCTTCGACCTGGCGCGGATTGAGTTTCAGGGCGTTCGCCACCTCGGCGATGCTGAGTCCCTGGGCCTCGCGGGTGCGCCGCAGGGTGGCGCCGACGGAGGCATCCTGGGACATGGTTGCCGACGCTTGCGGCAAGACTTGAGGATCGGTCACTGATACTGCCCTTGCAAGAAATCCTTGTATTCGGAAGAACCGGGGAAGCGGCGGCGCAGTTGCTGGACGTGGGACGCCTCGGCGCTGCGGTCGCCCAGCTTGCGCTCGACGCGGATGGCCAGCCACAGGCTTTCGGCGGTCGGCTCGCCGCCCTGGTGCAATGCGCTGAGATAGCGCTTCGACGCCTCGTAGGCGCCGCGACGGTAGGTGATCGCTGCCAGGTGGAAAATCGCCTGGACGTTGCTGTTGTCGGCATCGACGGCACGCAGGAACTGGGCTTCGGCGGCGGCGTCGTTGTGGAGCCGCAACTGGCACAGCCCGGCGTTGGCGAAGGCCCGCGTCGGTGTCTGGTAGTAGGGATTGCGGGCGGCGGCGGCGAGCTGCTCGAGGCCGGCCTGCTCCTTGCCTGTCGTGCACAGGAACCAGCCGTAGCTGTTCATGATTTCGGGGTCGCCCGGCGCGAGTTGCAGCGCGTGCTCGAAGTTGGCCGCGGCCACCGCGTTCTCTTCGAGGAACATGTGCACCATCGCCATCAGCTGGTAGGCCGGCGCGTAGCCGGGGTCATGCTGGGCGGCGGCGCGCGCCTCGTCGAGGGCGATGCCGTAACGGGCGACCTGGAAGTAGGCCTGGCCGAGTTCGACGTGGACCTTGGCCTTGCGCCGCGCGTCGGTGACCACCGGCTGCTCCGAGGCCGGACGCTCGATGCGGGCCACCGGGCCGCCGAACGGCGCACCGGCACAGCCCCCCAGGGCGGCCACGATGGCGAGCGCGGGCAGGATGCGTTTCACGCTCAGGCTCCGGCGATCGGCACGATGCGGGTCGTGCGGCGGGTCTTGTCGGTCACCTGGCCGGCGAGCTGGCCGCAGGCGGCATCGACGTCGTCGCCGCGGGTCTTGCGGGTCGTCGTGACGATGCCGGCATCGATCAGGATTTCGGCAAAGCGCCTGATGCGCGGCGCCGGCGAACGTTCGAAGCCGGAATTCGGGAAGGGATTGAACGGGATCAGGTTGAACTTGCAGGGCACGTCGCGGGTGAGCGCGACGAGCTCGCGGGCGTGGGCGTCGGAATCG
>SSSX01000556.1 GCA_015657735.1 Zoogloeaceae bacterium | reverse complement strand
GGAAGTGGCCTTCACCTTTTTTGTCGATCCGGGTCGCCGCGTGTATGTGCGCAAGATCAGCTTTGCCGGCAACGCACGGACCCGCGACGAGGTCATCCGGCGCGAGATGCGCCAGATGGAAGGCGCCTGGTACGACGGCGCGGCGATCAACCGCTCCAAGACGCGACTGGACCGCCTCGGCTATTTCGAGGAAGTCACGGTCGAAACGCCGGCAGTTCCCGGTTCCACCGATCAGGTCGATGCCAACTTCACGCTCAAGGAGCGTGCCACCGGCAACCTGATGCTCGGTGCCGGTTTCTCCAGCGCGGAAAAGATCATTCTGTCGGCATCGATCGCCCAGCAGAACCTGTTCGGCACCGGCAACGCGATGACGCTGCAGATGAACACCGGCCGCATCAACAAGACCATCGCACTGTCGTTCACCAATCCGTACTGGACGATCGACGGGATCAGCATGGGGTGGGACATCTACCAGCGCAACGTCGATCCCACCTCGCTGTCGGTGGCCACCTACAAGTCCTCATCGATCGGTGCCGGCCTGCGCTTCGGCTACCCGATCGCCGAGGACGACCGGATCAATTTCGGTCTTGCGGTCGATCAGACGACGATCAAGGTCTACGACACCAGCCCGGCGCCGTACATCAATTTCGTCAATTCCTTCGGCGACACGGCGCGGAGCCTGGTGGCGACAGCCGGCTGGGCACGCGACCGGCGCGACAGCTTCCTGTACCCCACGTCGGGCGTCTATCAGCGTGCCTCGGTCGAGGTCGCGACGCCGGTGCTCGACATGCGTTATGTCCGCGGCAGCTACCAGCACCAGTACTGGATTCCCTTTGGCGGCGGCTACGCGCTGATGCTCAACGGCGATGTCGGCTATGCCCACGGCTACGACGGGCGTGATCTGCCGTTCTACAAGAACTTCTACGCCGGCGGCATCGGTTCGGTGCGCGGTTACCAGCAGAGTACGCTCGGTCCGCACTACACCGACACCAACGGCTATGTCCGGGCGCTGGGTGGCAATCGGCGGGCGATCGCGAATGCGGAGTATTATTTCCCGATGCCCGGTTCCGGCAAGGACAAGGCGATGCGCCTCTCGCTGTTCGCCGACACCGGTTATGTCTGGGGCGCCGATGACAAGGTCCGGGCGTCGGATTTGCGTTACAGTGCGGGATTGGCGTTCAGCTGGAGTTCGCCGGTCGGGCCGCTGAAGTTCAGCCTTGGCCAGGCCCTGAAGAAAGAGCCCGGCGACAAGACGCAAAAGTTCCAGTTCCAGTTGGGTACGGTGTTCTGATTTCCGCCGTATCGGAAGCAGATGGAGGTTTGAGTGAAAGGTATCGGTTTATCCACGCTGGCGGCAGTCCTGCTCGCCGCGTTTGCACAAACGGCGGCTGCCGAGGTGAAGGTCGGGTTCGTCAATTCCGACCGGGTGATGAAGGAAGCACCGCCGGCCAAGAAGGCCCAGCAGAAGCTCGAAAAGGAATTCGAGAAGCGCGACCAGGAGCTCCAACGGCTCGCCAAGCAGCTCCAGGGCATGCAGGAGGCGCTCGAGAAGAACGGCATGACGATGGCCGAAGGCGATCGGCGCAACAAGGAGCGTGAGTTCAACGAACTGAACCGCGATTTCCAGCGCAAGCAGCGCGAGTTCCGTGAAGACCTGAATCAGCGTCGCAACGAGGAGTTGGCCGGCGTGCTCGACCGGGCCAACAAGACGATCAGGCAGATCGCCGAGGCCGAGAAGTACGACATCATCTTCCAGGAAGCCGTTTACGCCAGCCCGCGCATCGACATCACCGACAAGGTGATCAAGGCGCTGACGGAAGCCAAGTAAGCGTCTGCCAATGGAACTCTCCCTTGGCGAACTGGTAGCCCGGCTGGGGGGCGAGCTGCTGGGTGATCCCGCGCTGCGGGTGCGTCAGATCGCAGCGCTCGAAACGGCCAGGGAGGGCGATCTGGCCTTCCTCGTCAGCCCGAAGTATCGCGCGGCGCTCGACACGAGCGGTGCGTCGGCCTTCATCCTGTCCCCGAAGGCAGCCGGTCTCACCGACCGGCCCCGCATCCTGACGCCTGATCCCTACCTGTACTTCGCCCGCGCGGCGCAGCTGTTCAACCCGCCGAAGCGACCGGCCCCGGGTGCCCATCCGGCGGCCGTCGTGGCCTCCGTGGTGCCGGC
>SSSX01000555.1 GCA_015657735.1 Zoogloeaceae bacterium | reverse complement strand
TCAGCGCCGATGCGATGAACGAGGAACGCAACGAGGCGCTCGCCGCCGGCATGGACGACTACCTGCCCAAGCCGATCAGCCAGGACGCCCTCGCCGCCGCCATCGGCACCTGGCGCCAGAAGCTGATCACGGCCCATCGGGCCCGCCAGGACGACGACAAGGACAACAAAATGTAAGCCGCCGTCCGGCCGCCGGTGCCTGGCCCGGCGTGCCGCCAGCGGGCCGACGGCGGCCGGTCGGTCCGCCAGCCCAAGCTTTGCTTACAAATCCCGGCCGACCGCCGGCCCCGCGCGCCGTATCCTCCGGCCATCCAGCCACCGAGGAAAAATCATGCGCCAACCCCGCCACCTGATCGCCGCCGCCCTCTTCGGCAGCCTCGCCCTGGGTGCGGCACTGCCCGCCAGCGCCCACGACGGCGAAGGCCGCGGCTGGGGAGAACGGCACCACCACCACCATCACCGCGACCGCTATCGCGAGGCCTACTATTACGGCGCGCCGCCGGTATACGTTGCGCCGCCGCCGGCGGTGGTCTATGAACGCCCCATCGTCTACGCCCCGCAGCCGGTGTATGCCTACCCGGCCCGGCCGGCGATCACGATCGGCATTCCCCCGCTGGTCATCCCTCTGCGCTGAGCGCCGCGAGCCGGTCGACACGCACGGCCGCCAGCGCCCCGCCCGGCATGAATGGCAGCAGCACGGCCGGCCGGCCGGCCACGACCCCATCCAGCGCCGCCTCGACGCAGCGCACCTGGGCCTGCGCGAACTCCTCGATGTAACCGCGCAGGATCGTCACCCAGCCTTCGGTGCCGGCTTCCAGCAGCAGCGCGACGCGCTCTCCCAGTTCGGCCCGGTCGGCCGCGCAGACGATGTCGTCGCCTTTGAGCATGTGATTGCGCAACCAGCTTTCGGAGACGCCGACCGACAGCCGGCAGGCCAGATACTGCATGCGCTGGGCCATGTCGGCCTGGGCCAGGCACAGGCCGCCGAACAGCTCGACGAAGGGCAATCCGAGGGGTAGCGCAGGAACCGGGGGACAGGGAGTAGGCAGCATGGTCGGGTCTCGTCGGGGTCGTTGCCGGAAATCGGTCGGGGCCGAAGTTCTTTTTTAGTCTAGCGCGAAGCGGAGTCAAGCCAGGCCGCGCGCTCGCCGAGCCGGTGCGCCCAGTCGGGGTTGAGGCCGGGCGCCGCGGCAAGCCGGCGCAGCTCGGCCGACGCCGGCCGATGGGCCGTGTGGGCCGCCCACAGGCGCGCCAGGCTCAGTTCCGGTGCCGGCCGCTCGACCAGTTCCACCCCGTCGCCGGCCGCCACCGTTCCGCCCTGCAGCACGCGGAAATACCAGCCGGTGCAGCCGAGGTCGGCGATCAACCGCGACATCGGCCCGTGGCCGAGCCGGTGGCTGATCTTCCAGCACGGCTGACGCGGCTGGCTGACCTGCAGGCGGCAGCCGCCGACGGCGAAGACGTCGCCGATGCACACCGCCGCCTCGGTGAGGCCATGGCCCGACAGGTTCTCGCCGAGCACGCCGGGCACCAGCAGCGCGGCCACGTCGGGCACCCGTTCGGCCAGATGTGCGTAGTGCTCCGCCGGGTAGTAATGGACAGCCTTCTCGGGGCCGCCGTGGACCCGCCGGTCGCCCTGGGCGTCGCCGTCGAGGCCGTCGGCCCCGACCTGCACCGGGCCGCCGGCCGGCAGCTTGAAGATGCCGGTCTGCTGGCCTTCGGGCGGCAGCGGCCGCAGGCGGCCGACAAAAACGGCATCGAGGCGTGAATTCATGAACCAGGGCTCCGCGCGCAAACGTCCGTCATTGTGCCTCCGACGGACCGCCGGCCGTCAAGCCGGCCACAGCCAGGCCGCCCCGCGGACGCCCGACGAATCGCCGTGGTCGGCCTTCGC
>SSSX01000554.1 GCA_015657735.1 Zoogloeaceae bacterium | reverse complement strand
GCGCGAGCGTGAGGCGCGCCTCGGTGCGATCCTCGATTCGACGCTCGATGCCGTGCTCTGCCTCGATGGCGATCGGCGCGTGGGCCTGTTCAACCCGGCCGCCGAGCAGGTGTTCCGCTGCCGCGCCGCCGAGGTGCTCGGCCAGCCGGTCGACCGGCTGCTCGGCGCGGACTTCCTCGGCGTGCTGCAGCGCTATCTGCAGGATGGCGAGAGCGCGCCGCTCTGGCTTGCGCAGGCGCTCGATGCGCGGCGCGCCGACGGCGAGCGCTTCCCGGCCGAGGCGACGCTGTCGCGCGCGCGGGTCGACGGGCGGCTGCTCTGCACGCTGATCCTGCGCGATGTCAACGACCGCCATCAGGCCGAAGCCGCGCTGGCGCGGCTGCGTCAGGAGAAGGCCTACCTGCAGGAGCAGGCCCTCGGCGAGGCCCCCGATCTGATCGGGCGCTCGGCGGCGATGCTCGCCGTGCGCGCCCAGCTCGACAAGGTCGCCGCCACCGAGGCCGGCGTGCTGCTGCTCGGCGAAACCGGCACCGGCAAGGAACTGCTCGCCCGCCACCTGCACCGCAAGAGCCCGCGCGCCGCGCAGCTGCTGGTGAAGATGAACTGCGCGGCGCTGCCCTCGGAGCTGATCGAGAGCGAGCTGTTCGGCCACGAGAAGGGGGCTTTCTCCGGCGCCATCGCCAGTCGCAAGGGCCGCTTCGAGCTTGCCGATGGCGGCACGCTGTTTCTCGATGAGGTCGGCGAGCTGTCGCTGCCGGCGCAGGCAAAGCTCCTGCGCGTGCTGCAGGAGCGCGAGTTCGAGCGCGTCGGCGGCAGCCGCCCGATCCGCGTCGACGTGCGCGTGGTCGCCGCCACCAACCGCGACCTGGCGCAGATGGTCGAGGCCGGGCTGTTCCGGGCCGATCTGTACTACCGGCTGAACGTCTTCCCGGTGCGCGTGCCGCCGCTGCGCGAGCGGCCCGAGGACATCCCGCTGCTGGTCACGCACACGCTCGCCGGCCTCGCGCGCCGCCTCGGCAAGCCGCTGCACGGCGTGAGTCCCGCCGCGCGCGAGCGCCTCATCGCCTGGAGCTGGCCGGGCAACGTGCGCGAGCTGCAGAACGTCATCGAACGCGCGGCGATCCTCGCCAGCGGCGACACCATCGAGGTCGAGGATCTCG
>SSSX01000553.1 GCA_015657735.1 Zoogloeaceae bacterium | reverse complement strand
GGCGGAGATGCAGGCGGCCCAGGTGCTGCGCATCGTGGCGACCGACCCGGGTTCGGTGAAGGATTTTGCGGCCTTCGCCAAGCAGACCGGCAACGAACTGCTGGCGCAGGGCGAGCTGCCCGACAAGGCGTACGAGTTCTTTCTGCGCCGCAAGTAGGCGCCCGGCGCGTCGACGCAAAAAGGGCCGTGCGATGCACGGCCCTTTTTGCGTGCCGGTGGTGCCGGCGACAGTTCAGGCGGCGGGCAGTCGGGCGAGCTGCGGCTTGAGCTTGTCGACGGTGGCGCTGAAGCTGGCCAGGCGTTCCTTCTCCTGGGCGACGACGGCGGCCGGCGCGCGTGCGACGAAGCTCTCGTTGGCGAGCTTGGCGTTGGCCTTGACGATCTCGCCTTCGAGGCGGGCGATTTCCTTCGACAGGCGCTCGCGCTCGGCGGCGATGTCGATCTCGACCTTCAGCATCAGGCGCTGTTCGCCGACGATGGCCACCGGTGCCAGTTCGTCACCGCCGATTTCATCCACCACCTGCACGTCCGACAACTTGGCGAGGCCGGCGATGTAGGGCGCGAACTGCGTCAGGCGTTCGGCGTTGCCGCTGGCCACCAGCGGCATGCGCTGGGCCGGCGAGATGTTCATCTCGCCGCGCAGGTTGCGGCAGGCGTAAATCAGCGCCTTGAGTTCGGCGACGTCGGCTTCGCTCTTCTCGTCGCAGCGGCCGAGGTCGGCCTGCGGGTAGCGCGCCAGGCACAGGCTGTCGACGTCCTTGCGGCCGGCCAGCGGGGCGACGGTCTGCCACAGCTCTTCGGTGACGAAGGGGATCAGCGGGTGGGCCAGGCGCAGGATCGTCTCGAGGACGCGGATCAGCGTGCGGCGCGTGCCGCGCTGCCGGGCCTCGTTGCCGGTGTTGATCTGGACCTTGGCGAGTTCGAGATACCAGTCGCAGTATTCGTCCCAGACGAACTCGTAGATCGTCTTGGAGACGAGGTCGAAGCGGTATTCGTCGAAGTGCTGTTCGATTTCCTTTTCGACGCGCTGCAGGCGGCTGACGATCCAGCGGTCGGCGAAGGAGAACTCCAGCGGGCCGTTGCCGCCGCAGGACGGGCCGTCCTGCTTGTGCTCGAGGCCCAGGTCGTGGCCCTGGACGTTCATCAGCACGAAGCGGGTGGCGTTCCACAGCTTGTTGCAGAAGTTGCGGTAGCCCTCGCAGCGGCTCATGTCGAACTTGATGTCGCGGCCGGGGCTGGCGAGGCTGGCGAAGGTGAAGCGCAGGGCGTCGGTGCCGAAGGCGGGGATGCCGTCGGGGAACTCCTTGCGTGTCTTCTTCTCGATGCTGGCGGCCTGCTTGGGGTTCATCAGGCCGGTGGTGCGCTTGGCCACCAGGGCGTCGATGCCGATGCCGTCGATCAGGTCGATGGGGTCGAGCACGTTGCCCTTCGACTTGGACATCTTGGCGCCTTCGGCGTCGCGGATGAGGCCGTGCACATAGACGTGCTTGAAGGGGATCTTGCCGGTGATGTGCTTGGTCATCATGACCATGCGCGCCACCCAGAAGAAGATGATGTCGAAGCCGGTGACCAGCACGGTGGAGGGCAGGTAGAGGTCCAGCGCGTCGTTGGACTTCTCCGGGTATTCGGAGGTCCAATCGAGGGTCGAGAAGGGCCACAGGGCGGACGAGTACCAGGTGTCCAGCACGTCCGGGTCGCGGTTCAGGGCGCCGCCGTAGTCGGCCTTGTCGGCCAGCGCGCGGGCTTCTTCCTCGCTGTGGGCAACGAAGGTCTCGCCATTCTCGCCGTACCAGGCGGGGATCTGGTGGCCCCACCACAGCTGGCGGGAGATGCACCAGTCCTGGATGTTGTTGAGCCACTGGTTGTAAGTATTGACCCAG
>SSSX01000552.1 GCA_015657735.1 Zoogloeaceae bacterium | reverse complement strand
CGGTTCAGGAAGTGCGCGCCGTGGATGTCGCGCTTGGAGCAGACGAGCAGGCGCATCAGCGTTCCTCTTCGCGGATGCCGACGATCTCGGCCACGTCGAGCAGCCGGAGCGGCGGGTAGCGGCCGAGTTGCAGGGCCACCGGCAGGTTGATGAGGTAGGAGAACTTGCGCGGCAGCTCGACCGGGATGGCCGCCGGCGGGGTCTTGTCGCGCAGGATGCGGACTGCCTGGGCGGCGGTGAAGCGGCCGACGTCCTCGTATTTGTTCACCACGCCGAGCAGCGCGCGGGCGTTCTGTACCGGCGCCTCGGCGGCGGCGAAGACGGGAATGCCGAGGGCCAGCGCGCCGTCGGTGAGCAGTTCGCGGCGGCTGTTGAGGAAGCTGTCGGGGCCCTGGTAGATCAGGTCGACGTTGTCGTGCCGGAAGGCCTCGAGAATGGCCGGCAGGGCGCGGGCGTCGGGCGTGCCGGAGGCGGACACCGGCAGGCTGCGCTCGACCAGCGTGAAACCGTGGGTGGCGGCGAGGGCGCGCAGGTCGTCGCGCGCCGATACCGAGTTGGCTTCGGTTTCGTTGAGGATGTAGCCGACCCGCCGGAAATCGAGGTAGCTGCGGGCGGCCTTGATCTGGGTTTCCATCGGCAGCAGGTAGAGGGTGCCGGTGACGTTGCGGCGCGGCTTGGCGAGGCTCTCGACGACGCCGAGGGCGACCGGGTCGGAGACGATCATGAACACCACCGGCACGTCGGTGAGATGGCGTTTCGGGTCGACGGCGTTCCAGCGTCCGACGGCTTCCTGGGTCACCGACGAGCCCCAGGTGACGACCAGGTCGGGTTTCTGGCGGCGGATTTCGTCGACGAAGCCGGCGATCCGGCGCTTGTCCTGGGCGGCGTCGCGCAGCGTGAATTCGGCGGCGATGCCGTGCTGGCGGAAATAGCCCTGGAAGCCCTGGCAGGCTTCCTCGCAGCCGCGGAAGAGCAGCATCGCGATGCGATACGGCTGCGCCTCGGCGCCGGCGGCGGGCAGCGCCGCGAGCCCCAGCGCGAGGCTGGCGGCGAGCTGCAGGGAGAGGACGGCCAGCAGGCGTTTCATGCGACGGGTT
>SSSX01000551.1 GCA_015657735.1 Zoogloeaceae bacterium | reverse complement strand
GCCGGCCAGACCGCCCACGCGATGGCGCTGGTCCTGGCCGACGGCGCCAGCGGCCGGGTGGTGGACTTCGCCAGTTTTCCGCGCTGGCAGCATTTCAGCCAGCCGCGCATTCTCGGCACGGCCGGCTTCGCGCTGGTCGACGACAAGCTGCGCGTCACCGTCGACGGCATCGACAACCCCCGCCCCGCCGACAACCTGAGCGGCACGCTGTCGCTCGAACTGTGGGCGCTGCCGGCCCCGTACGCCGCGCGTGGGCTCGATGGCGGCACCCACCTCGCCGGCGTCGACCTCGGCGCGCTGGACGGCCAGCAAAGCTGGTCGTCGCTCGCCTTCGATCTCGCCGTCGGCGCCCACCCGGCCGGCACCTGGTACGTCGCGCTGCTGCTGCGCGAATGGACGGCTGCCGGCTATGTGACCCGCGACTTCACGGATTTCCCGGTGCCGGTCACCTGGAACGCCGAACTCGTCGCGCCGCCGGCGGCTGAGCCCGCGCCCGAGCCGGCGCAGCCTGCCGCCGAGCCGGTGCAGTCGGCCGCCGCCAAGCCGGCCGCGACGAAGCGGGCGTCGAAGAAGCCGGCCGCCGCGCAGCCCGCCACCGCCACGCTGTCGATCAACACCGCCAGCGCGGCCGAACTGGCTGCGGTCAAGGGGCTGCCCAAGGCGGCTGTGGCCGCGATCGTCGCGGCCCGCCCCTTCAAGCGTCTGGACGACCTGCTGGCCGTCAAGGGCATCGGTGAAAAACTGCTCGACAAGCTGAAGGGCGTTCTCACGCTCTGAGGCACCGCGCCCCGGCCACCGGCCGACCGCTCAGGACCGCAACGCCAGCCAATCCGGCTGGCGTTGTGCATTCATGGCGCCGTGCCCGTCTGCCACAGCGCCGCGCCGCCGGCGTCGATGCAGCACAGCCAGGCCCGCACGTCGAATTCCAGCTGGTGGTAATCCGGCTCGATGCGGCAGCACAGCTGGTAGAAGGCCTTGTCGTGTTCCGGCTCCTTGAGGTGAGCCAGCTCGTGGACGACGATCATCCGCAGGAACTCCGGCGGCGCGTCGCGGAACAGGTTGGCGATGCGGATTTCGCGCCGCGTCGTGATCTTGCCGCCCTGCACGCGGGCGACGCGGGTGTGGGTGCCGAGGGCGTTGTGGATGCTGGCCAGCTTGCCATCCCACGCCACTTTGGCCAGTGGCGCCGCATTGCGCAGGTGACGTGCCTTGAGTTCGCCGACGTAGTCGTAGAGCGCGGTGTCGTTGCGCACGGCGTGGGGCGCCGGATATTTCTTCAGCAGCCGCTGCGCCAGGCTTCCGTCGGCGAGCAGGGTCCGCACTTCGGCGACGAGCGGCGCGGGATAGCCCCGGAGATAGCGGAGCGGGCCGATCAGCGGATCGTCGGAGCGGGACATGGCGGAATTCGGGGGAGGCGGGGGCGCATGGTAACGCGTGCGAGACCGTACGCAAGCGTGCGCCCAGAATGCACAAGGCCCGGTGGGTGCGCAGCACCCCCGGGCCTTCAGAGCCGGTGTTGCGGGGCTCAGTTGATCGCGCAGCGGCGGCGGATGCCGAGGGCGCCGAGGCCGAGAGCGCTCAGCAGCAGGCTGCCCGGCTCCGGAACGATGCCGCAGTTCACCGTGCACTGGCTGGGATCGCTGTAGTGCGGCAGGAAGAACGGATCAATGATCAGGTCGAACGAGCCACCCGGCATGTCGGCGACCACCAGCCCGAGGCCAGGCGCGCCGCCGGCGATGAGGCCGGGGTACTGGGTGACGACGTGGAAGGTCTGGGTGTCGCCGACGAGCACCGACAGCAGTTGCTGGAACTTCAGCGTGCCGTCGTCGTAGATTTGGAAGGCAGCCTGATCCATGCCGCCGCCGTCGTCGGTCGAGCCGGTGATGGTCACGTCACCGAAGAAGTACACGCCGGCGGTGTCGTACTCGGCACCACCGGTGTTGGTGATGGTCGGGTTCAGGATGGCGTGCGCGGGAAGGGCCAGCGCCAGACCGGCTGCTGCGGCCAGGCCGCCAAGGGCCTTGCGGATGGAAAGGGTGCTCATGAAACTCTCCTTGATCTTTTGGGGGGTGTCGAGCCGCGGATACGTGGCAAGCCGGGCTGAGAATCACTAAGCAGGAGATGTGCCAAAAACTTCAAATCATTGTTTTAATGAAAGTTAACAAAAACGCGGCGGTCGAATTGGAGATTTTTGTTAAATTTTTCGACAAACGCGCCGCCAATTCGCCCGATTGCGCTATCCCGCCAGCAGGGCTGCCAGCGGCGCCAGCACCTCCTCGCCGACCGGCTCGAAGCGTTCGAAGCGCAGATCGTCGAGCACCCGTTTGCCGGCCGGGTCGAGGTGCATGGCGCACAGGATGCGCTGGACCGCCTCGCGCTTGTCGGCCCACTCGCGGGCCACCATGAAGCAGTGGAAGGCGGTGCCGTCGCGGCTCTCGCCGATCACCTGGAGTTGTTCCTTCGAGGCCGGGCTCATGCCGTTCCAGGTTTCGTTGAAGACGAAGCCGAGGTCGGCTTCGCCCTGCAGCACGGCCTTGGCGGCGTTGAGATGGTTGCCGACAAAGCTGAAGCTGGCGGCAGTGGGGTCGAGGCCCTCGCGGCGCAGCACCTGCACGCCGAGGTCGTGGATGATCAGCTTGTCGGTGGCGCTGGCGATGCGCGGTGCGTCGGGCACGGCCAGGCCGGCGCGGGCCACGACCAGCGTCTCGTCCTTGACGCCGGCCGGCCGGGCGACCGGCACGAAGCCGCGGTCGCGGGCGAAACGCAGGGCGCTGAACGGGTTGGCGTAGACGACATGGAAGCTGCCGTCGAGCACCGCCTGGCGTTCGACGAGGAAGTTGTCCTGGGGCTCGAAGTGGATGCCGATGCCCAGGTTGCGCTGCAGGTAGGTGTTGAGGGTGAACCAGCCGAGGAGGTTCTTGGCGGTGTCGTGGGGGCAGACGCTGAGCTGGAACGTACTCGCCATCGGCTTACTCCGCGGCGCCGCGGGGCGGGCGAGGGCGCCGCGACGGCAGCGGCAGGATCGGTTGGGGCATGACTGAAACCTCGGGCGGGTTGATCTGTGCGTTGGCCGGCGAAGGCCCGGCAAACGGCGCGGCGGGCCGGCGGCCGGCTATGATACTCGCAAATCCGGCCGGCCATCAGCGGCGGCCCGGACGCCTACAGCCAGTCCACGAGCGATACGCCGACGCCGAAGGTGGTCTGGCGGTGGTTGTAGTCGATCAGGGTTTCGCCGTAGCCGCTGAAGAACTGCACGTAGCCCTTCAGGTTGCGGTGGATCGGCACGCTCCAGTCGAACTGGGCGCTGCCCCGGTGCTCGGCGCCGGACAGCAGGGTGCTGCGCAGCGTGAGCCCGAAACCATGCTCGCCGACCTGCCACATGGCCTGGAGGTCGCCGTGGCCGAGGTAGGAGGTGATGTCGGGGTTGTCGTCCTTGCTCGTCTTTTCGCTGAAGCGCAGCCACGGACGGACGACCAGCGCGAAGTCGCCGCGCTCGATGCCGATCTGCGCCATCAGCCGGTTCCAGCTGCGCGAGTAGGGCTGGCCGCGGCCGTTCGACTGGTGGTTGAGGCCGAGCGACATCATGCTCACCTTGAAGCCGGCGCCGGCATCAAGGTTGGTGCGGAACACCGCCATCAGTTCGGGCTCGTAGTCGGTTTCGCGGAAGGGCGACGAGAAGCGCTTGTTGTACACCTGCCAGTTGGACTGCTGGGTGTAGCCCATCCACAGATCGCCGTGGCGGCCAAACAGGCCCTCCCACAGCTTGGTCTTGAAGCTGATCTGGTATTTGGCTTCGGTGGCGTCCACGTCGAGCGGCGTGGCGACGCTGTTGTTGGGGTTGGGCGAGGTGGGCTGGCGGTTCGGATGGTCGCTCCACCGCCCGAGCAGAATGTAGGTCGGCTTGTACGGGCGGATCTGGAAGGTGCCGCGTTTGTCCTCGGCGTCGAGTTCCCAGCGCGTCGCGAACGGACTGCCGCCGGTGCCCGCCAGCGGCCCCGGCGCTTCGGTCTGCGGGCGCCCGACGGCGCTGTCATAGCAGGCCAGCCGGGCGGTGTTGTCGGCGATGGCGGTGCACGCCGACGGGTCGCCGGCGACGGCCTCGCCGGCCGCCGTGAGCGCCGCGGCCAGCGCCGCCAGTCGGAGCTTTGCATGCATGGACTTCTCCCTTGGTCCGGCGCCGCTCAGGTGCCGCGGCGCGCGGTCAGGAACTCGCCGAGGATGCGCCCGGTATGCGACTGCGCGACCTGCGCGACGCTCTCCGGCGGGCCTTCGGCGACGATGCTACCACCATCGTCGCCGCCTTCCGGACCGAGGTCCACGATCCAGTCGGCCTCGGCCATCAGGTCCAGGTCGTGCTCGATGACCAGCACCGTGTGGCCGGCGTCGGCGAGGCGGTGCAGCACGTGGATCAGCTTTTCGACATCGGCCATGTGCAGGCCGACGGTCGGCTCGTCGAGCACGTACAGCGTGTGCTTCTCGGGCGGCAGCGGGCGTCCCGGGCCGGTCGCCGACTCGCCGGCGCGGCCGCGCACCTTGGCCAGCTC
>SSSX01000550.1 GCA_015657735.1 Zoogloeaceae bacterium | reverse complement strand
CCGATCTGCCAGTCGGGGCTGCTCACCAGCGCGTTGGTGTTGTTGAACTGGCGCTGGCGGCCGTTGAGCGACACGACGTAGTTGGCCGTGGTGGAAAACTCGCGGATCAGCGGGTAGCGCGACGCCGCCGACACCATCTTGACCAGATCGCGGGCGCTCGACACGTTGGCGGAATTGAGGCCGGTGCTGTCGGAGAAGCGCGTGTCGCGCAGGCCGAGCGACGCCGCCTTGCGGTTCATCGCCACCACGAAGGCCGGCAGACCGCCCGGGTAGTGACGGGCCAGCGCCGCCGCAGCGCGGTTCTCGGACGACATCAGGGCCAGACGCAGCATGTCCTCGCGGGACAGATCGGTGCCGACCGGCACATGCGAGCTGCTGCCGCGCAGCGTGTCGACGTCCTCGGCCGCGATGGTCAGGATTTCGCCGAGGTTGAGGCGGGCATCCAGCACGACCATCGCCGTCATCAGCTTGGTGATCGAGGCGATCGGCAGCACGGCGTCGGAATTCTTCTCGAGCAGGACGTTGCCGGTGGCCTGGTCGGCGATCATGAAGGCCGCCGAATGGAGCAGCGGGTTGCCTTCCTGGTCGACTTCCGGCGACGCGGCCACGGCGGCGGTGCGCTGGACCAGCGGCGACGCAAAGGCGGCACGGTAGGCCGCCTTGCCACCGCGGGCTACCGGGCCGGCGGCTTTCGTGGCTTTCGCGGCTTTGGCGGATTTTGCAGAACTTGCGGCCGGCTTGGCTTCGACCGTCTTCTTGGCCGGCGCACGGCGCACCGCAGCATGAGCCTCGACGGGCGCCATCGAACTCAGCGCGAACATGCCCAGCAGGGCAAACAGGGAATTGCGGATTCTCATCGTCTTCAAACTGAACCGTAAGCGGGAAGGGTCTGGACCTTCCCGGGAAACCAAAAACTTCGCGATGAAACACTCGCGCGAGCCTGACCGCCCTTCCGGACGGTCCGATGCTGCGTCTGGGCCGCCTCCGCCACCGGAGGCAAGACATTAACGACAGACTCTTATTTTAAAATAATGGCTTATTCTAAATTTTTGAAGTTTTTTGTGAATAATTTTTTTGTAAGTGAGCGCCCGCCGTTGCCATCGCGCACGACGCACCCGCCTAGCGTCGATCGACACGCAGGAAACGGGCCAGTTCGGCACGACGGCTGATCGTGTCGCGGTAACCCAGTTCCATCAGCGAGCGGGTATACCCGCGCTCGAACAGGAGGTAGGAGAGTAACACCGAGCCATTCTTCCGCGTTGCACCAATTCCGCGCAGGGCGAGGCGCAGCGCTTTGGGCAGCGCGCTGCGATGGCGGGCGGCAAGATAATCCAGACGCTGCGACGGCGCAATCACGAAGGTTTCGATCTGCCTGAGCGGAATGCCGGCGGCAATCCGCTGCTCCGGGGTCAGCGCACCGACGGTATTGTTGATGCGTTCCAGCCGTTCCAGATCCATCGCCAGACCATCGAGAAAGATGCTCGACATGGCGTGGCCGGCCACCTGGGCCGGCGACGGGTAGGCGTCGGAGCGCTGGCGCGCCTCCTCGGCGCGGCGCCCGCCGGCAATCACCAGGATGCGCTCGGCGCCGAGGTGGATCACCGGGCTGATCGGCGCCAGCTGGCGCATCGAGCCGTCGCCGAAGAACTCGCGGTTGATGCGCACCGCCGGAAAGACAAAAGGGATCGCGCTGGACGCCAGCAGGTGTTCGACCTTCAGCTCCGCCCGCACGCCGATCCGCTGGGCGCGGCGCCAGGGCTGCAGATCCTCGCGGCCCTGGAAAAAGGAGAGGCTCTCGCCCGACGTGTAGCCCGAGGCGGTCACCGACACCGCCTGCAGGTGACCGTCGGCGATGGCGCGGCCGATGGCGCCGAAATCGAGCTGGGCCTCGAGAAGCTCGCGCAGCGGGGTGTTGTCGAGCAGCGCGCGCGGCGACTGGTGCACCAGCCAGCCCAGAAAGACCGCCGAACCCCAGCGCAGCACCGATTCGGCGATCGCCAGGGTGTCGGCGCGATAAACGTGGTCGACGCGGAAATTGCGCCAGATGAAGGCCAGCTTGCGGACCGCCTCGTTGAAATCCGCCGCGAACACCGCCAGCGCCACCGCGTTGACCGCACCGGCCGAGGTGCCGCAAAGGATCGGAAACGGGTTTTCGGGCCGCTTGCCCCACACGTCGCGGATGGCGATCAGCGCGCCGACCTGATAAGCCGCCCGCGCGCCACCGCCGGTCAGCACCAGCGCTGCCCTGCCTCCCGCCCCGCCGTCCGCCATGCCGTCGCCTCCGTTGCTGTGCTCCGGAGTTTAACGGCAAGCGGCGGCCGAGGCTAAGTGCGGGATGTGCTCAGCGCCCCGCCTCGACGACGGTCAGCGCCGTCATGTTGACGATCCGCCGCACGGTGGCGGTCGGGGTGAGGATGTGCACCGGCTTGGCCGAACCGAGCAGGATCGGGCCGATGGTCATGCCTTCGCCGGAGGCGGTCTTGAGCAGATTGAAGGCGATGTTGGCGGCGTCGAGCGTCGGGAAGATCAGCAGGTTGGCATCTTCCTTCATCTTGGCGTTGGGGAAGATCTGCTGGCGGATGCCGGCATCCAGCGCCGCGTCGCCGTGCATTTCGCCTTCGACGTCGAGGTCGCCGTGCTCGGCGTGGAGCAGCACCAGCGCCTTGCGCATCTTCTCGGCGGTCGGCGAGTTGTCGGTGCCGAAGCTCGAGTGCGACAGCAGCGCGATGCGCGGCTGGATGCCGAAGCGGCGGACTTCGTCGGCGGCCAGACGGGTCATCTCGACCACCTGCTCGGGCGTCGGATCGTAGTTGACGTAGGTGTCACACAGGAAAACCGTGCGACTGGGCAGCGCCAGCAGGTTCATGGTGTAGAAGTTGCGCACCCCCTTCTGGCGGCCGAGCACCGTCTCGATGAAACGCAGGTGCAGGTTGTGCATGCCGTAGGTGCCGCAGATCATCCCGTCGGCGTAGCCGAACTTGAGCAGCAGCGCACCCAGCAGCGTCGGGCGGCGGCGCACCTCGCGCTTGGCGTAATCCACCGACACGCCCTTGCGCTCCATCAGCGAGTGGTAGTGCTCCCACAGCTGGTCGTAGCGCGGATCGGCGTCCGGATTGACCATCTCGAAATCCAGCTCGGGGCGCAGGCGCAGGCCGAAGCGCTCGATGTTGGCGGTGACCACTTCCGGGCGGCCGATCAGGATCGGACGGCACAGACCTTCGTCCACCACCGTCTGCACCGCGCGCATG
>SSSX01000549.1 GCA_015657735.1 Zoogloeaceae bacterium | reverse complement strand
GCCGCGGCGCGCGGGGCGCGCATCGAAACGGCGCCGGCGCTCCCGCCGGCCGGCCGGCGCTGCCCGCTGCGCATCGTCATCGACCCGCCCGCCGCGGCGGCCATCCTGCACGAAGAGATCTTCGGCCCGGCGCTGGTGATCAAGACCTACGCCCGCATCGACGAGGCGATCGGCGACATCAACAGCCGCCCGCGGCCGCTCGCGCTGTATTACTTCGGCGAAAACGCCGCCGAGCAGCAGCAGGTGCTCGACCACACGCTTTCCGGCGGCGTCACGCTGAACGAGGCGATGTTCCACGCCGCGATGCACGATGCGCCGTTCGGCGGCGTCGGCGCGTCGGGCATGGGCCACTACCACGGCCGCGAGGGCTTCATCGAGTTCAGCCACGTGCGCACCGTCTTCAAGGCGCCGGCTTACGATCCGCGCCGCGAATGGGGGCTGCTCCCGCCCTACGGCGAACATTTCCTGGCGGCCATGGAGGCGCAGGTCACCCCATGAGCGCGATCCGCACCGACGAACAGCGCGCGCTGCAGGACAGCGCGGCGGCCTATCTGGCCAGCCATGTCAACGCCCGCGAGGCGCGCAGCGGCGACCGCGCGGTGTGGCAGGGCATGGCCGACCTCGGCTGGGCGGCGGTGATCGTGCCCGAGGACTGCGGCGGGCTGGGCCTGGGGCTCGCCGAGGCCGCCGTGCTGATGGAGGAGAGCGGCCGCCGGCTGACCCGCTCGCCGCTGTTCGCCAGCGTGGCGCTGGCCCATCCGCTGCTGGTCGGCTGCGCCACGGCCGAGGCCACGGCGCGCCTCTTCCCGGCAATGGCCGAGGGTCGCGTCACCGCAACCGTGATCGCCGGTCCCGGGCTGTCGCCGTTCGCCGGCGAGGACGCGCTGGAGATCACCGCGCGCCCGCGCGCCGACGGCTGGGTGCTCGACGGCACCGCCCGGCAGGTGCTCGACGGCGACAGCGCCGACGTGGCGCTGGTGCTGGCCCGGCTGGCCGGCGGGGGCATCGGGCTGTTCGAAGTGCCGTCCGCCAGTGCCGGCCTCGAACGTGCCGACCTCGCCGTCTGGGATCTGACGCGGCCGCAGGCCAGCTGGCGCTTCGACGCCGTCGGGGTGGCCGCCGGGGCGCGGCTCGACCGGCCCGGCCGGCTCGCCGGCGGGCTGCCCGGCGCGCTCGCCGCCAGCGCCCTGCTGCTCGCCGCCGAACAGGTTGGCGGGGCGGCGCGGTGCATCGAGCTGACCGTCGCCTACACCCTCGAACGCCGCCAGTTCGGCCGGCCGGTGGCCAGCTTCCAGGCCGTCAAGCACCGCTGCGCGCAGATGCTGGTGCACCTCGAAAGCGCCCGTTCGGCGCTCGCCGGGGCACTCGCGGAATGTGCCGGCGCGGCCGCCCCGGCGGCGCTCGACGCGGTCGCCGTGGCCCGCGTCGAGGCCGCCGCGGCGTACCGCTTCTGCGCCGCCGAGGCGATCCAGCTCCACGGCGGCGTGGGCTTTACCTGGGAATACGACCCGCAACTTCATTTCAAGCGCGCCCAGTGGGGCAGCCAGTGGTTTGGCAGCCCGGATGCGTGGCGCGACGCGGTGGCCGACCGCCTGCTCGGCCGGATGGGAGACGCATGAATCCTTCAGACTTGCCCGCCGAGGCGGATTTCCGGGCCGAGGTGGCCGACTGGATGGCCCGCCATCTGGCCGGACGCTTCGCGCCCCTGCGCCACCGCGGCGGCCCCGGCGACGAAACCGCCCACGCGGCGCTGCGCCGCGAATGGGAGCAGGAGATGGCCGCCGGCGGCTGGATCGGCCTGGGCTGGCCGCGCGCCCACGGCGGCCGGGAACTGCCGGTGGCGCTGCAGGTGGCCTTCCACGAGGAATACGCGCGGGCCGGCGGGCCGGGGCGGATCGGCCACATCGGCGAGACCCTGCTGGCCCCGACGCTGATCGACTTCGGCACGCCGGAACAGCAGCAGCGCTTCCTGCCCGGCATCCGCGCGGGCCAGGTGGTGTGGTGCCAGGGCTATTCGGAGCCCGGCGCCGGCTCCGATCTGGCCGCCATCCGCAGCCGTTGCTGGCTCGACGCCGGCGAATGGCACCTGCAGGGGCAGAAGGTGTGGACCTCGCTGGCCCACGAGTCGGAGTGGATCTTCGTGCTGGCGCGCAGCACGCCGGGCAGCGTCGGGCGGGACGGGCTGAGCTTCCTGCTGGTGCCGCTGGCCCAGCCCGGCGTCGACATCCGCCCGATCCGCCAGCTGACCGGCGAGGCGGAGTTCAACGAGGTGTTCTTCGACGACGCCCGCTGCGCCGCCGATTGTGTGGTCGGCGCGCCCGGCGACGGCTGGAAGGTCGCCATGGCGCTGCTCGGCTACGAGCGCGGCTTGTCGACGCTCGGCCAGCAGATGCACTTCAGCCACGAACTGCAGTTGCTCGTCGACGCCGCCCGGGCCAGCGGCGCCGACCGCAACCCCGGCATCCGGCGGCGCATCGCCGACGCCTGGATCGGCCTGCGCACCCTGCGCGCCAACGCGCTGCGCATCTTTGCCGGCGGCGACGGGGCGGCCGGGCCGGAGGCGCTGACCTACAAGTACGCCTGGTCCAACTGGCACCGCAGCCTGGGCGAACTGGCGATGGACGTGATGGGCACCGCCGGCGACCTGCAGGCGCACGACGACCCGCTGCGCCGGCTCCAGCAGGTCTTCTTCTTCTCGCGGGCCGACACCATCTACGCCGGCACCAACGAGATCCAGCTCAACATCATCGCCGAGCGGGGGCTGGGCATGCCGCGCGGCTGAGGCCGGGCCCGCCACCCTGTTGGGGTTAGCGGGCCGGCGCCCGGCCCGCGCTCAGGCGGCGGCCTGGCGCCCGGCCATCCGTCCGAAGAAGGTCGAGTCGCCCAGCGACAGCCCCGAGCTGTAGCCCTCGCCCCAGCGCGGCAGGCCGCAGGCGCTGCGCCCCGCCGCATACAGGCCGGGGATCGGCCGGCCGTCGGCGTCGAGCACCTCGCCGCCGGGGCGGGTGGCCAGGCCGCCCAGCGTGAAGGCGTGGGCCTCCAGCTCCGGCGCGCAGTAGCTGAGCGCCGCGAAGGGCGCTTCGGTGAGCGGCCGCAACCACTCGGCGGCCTTGTGGAACAGCGGGTCGTGGCCGGCGCGGGCGTGGCGGTTGAAGGTGTCCACGCTGTGGGTCAGCGTGCCGGCCGGCAGCCCGAGTTCCCGTTCG
>SSSX01000548.1 GCA_015657735.1 Zoogloeaceae bacterium | reverse complement strand
GCTTGTGCCTACAGTGCACAGCCAACAACAGGCGCCGGGCGGCATCGGCGGCGTCACCCACCCCACCACAAAAGGAGAGCTTCATGGAGATCAAGGGCAACGTTTTCGTCGTGACCGGCGGCGGTTCCGGCCTCGGGGCCGCCACCGCGCGGATGATCGTCGCGGCCGGCGGCAAGGCCGTGCTGGCCGATGTGAACGCGGACGCCGGCAATGCGCTGGCTGCCGAGCTGGGCGATGCGGTGCGCTTCGTCGCCACCGACGTCACCGACGAAGCCAGTGCCAAGGGCGCCTTCGCCGCCGCGGTCGAAATGGGCGTGCTGCGCGGCCTCGTCAATTGCGCCGGCGTCGCCCCGGCCGAGAAGGTCGTCGGCCGCGAAGGTCCGCACCGCCTCGAATCCTTCGCCCGCACCGTCGGCATCAACCTGATCGGCAGCTTCAACATGATCCGCCTGGCCGCCGACATCATGGTCAAGAACGAACCCAACGCCGGCGGCGAACGCGGCGTGATCGTCAGCACCGCCTCGGTGGCGGCCTTCGACGGCCAGCTCGGCCAGGCCGGCTATGCCGCCTCGAAGGGCGGCGTGGTCGCCATGACCCTGCCCATCGCCCGCGAACTGTGCCGCTCCGGCATCCGCGTGATGACCATCGCCCCCGGCATCATGGAAACCCCGATGCTCCTCGGCATGCCCGCCGACGTGCAGGACGCCCTCGGCAAGATGGTTCCGTTCCCCTCGCGCATGGGCAAGCCGGCCGAATTCGCCGCGCTGGTCGAGCACATCTTCGCCAACAGCTACCTCAACGGCGAAGTGATCCGCCTCGACGGCGCCATCCGCATGGCCGCGAAATAAGCCGGCATTGCCGGCCAGCCTGCAGGGCGGAATTCATTCCGCCCCCACGTCCGGTCGCCGCCTGCCCAGGTCGAATGAAGTCGACCCCACAGATGGACAAGCCCCGGCGACGTAGCAGCTTCCACCCAATTCCGAAAGGTTCCACCATGAGCAACCAAGACCCGATCGTCATCGTCTCCGCCGCCCGCACGCCGATGGGCGGCTTCCAGGGTGATTTCTCCAGCCTCACCGCGCCCCAGCTGGGCGGCGTCGCCATCAAGGCCGCCGTCGAGCGCGCCGGCCTGCCCGCCGACGCGGTGAAGGAACTCATCTTCGGCTGCGTGCTGCCGGCCGGCGTCGGCCAGGCGCCGGCGCGTCAGGCTGCGCTCAACGGCGGCCTGCCCTCGCCGCCGGCTGCACCACCATCAACAAGGTGTGCGGCTCCGGCATGAAGGCCACGCTGCTGGCCCACGACCTGCTGCTCGCCGGCAGCAACGACGTGATCGTCGCCGGCGGCATGGAGTCCATGACCAACGCGCCCTACCTGCTGCCCAAGGCCCGCGGCGGCTACCGCCTGGGCCACGGCCAGATGCTCGACCACATGTTCTTCGACGGCCTCGAAGACCGCTACGGCAAGGAAACCAACGGCCGCCTGATGGGCACCTT
>SSSX01000547.1 GCA_015657735.1 Zoogloeaceae bacterium | reverse complement strand
GCCGACGCCGCCCGGCACGGATTCCGCAGTGCGTCACAGGCGGCGCTTTTCATGCGACCATGCGCTCCGTGCGCCGGCCGCGGCTGGCGCGCGTCCTGTCACAACGCGCTGAAAATCCATGGAATTCCTGACCGACCCGCAACTGCTGATCGCCTTCCTCACGCTCACCGCCCTCGAACTGGTGCTGGGCATCGACAACGTGATCTTCATCTCGATCCTCGTCGACAAGCTGCCCAGGGAGCGGCGCAACTTCGCCCGCCGCCTCGGCCTGTTTCTCGCGATGTTCATGCGCATCGGCCTGTTGATGGTCCTCTCGTGGCTGGCCGGTCTCACCGCGCCGCTGGTCGAGGCGTTCGGCCACGGCTTCTCCGGCCGCGACCTGATCCTGCTGGCCGGCGGCCTGTTCCTGGTGTGGAAGAGCACCCAGGAAGTGCACCAGCTGATGGAAGGCGAGGAGGGCGAAGCCTCCAGCGCCGTCAAGGCCACCTTCGGCGCGGTGATCATGCAGATCATCGTGATCGACATCGTCTTCTCGCTGGATTCGATCATCACCGCCATCGGCATGGTCAACAACCTGCAGGTGATGATCGCCGCGGTGGTCGCCTCGGTCGGCCTGATGATGGTCGCCTCCGGCCCGATCGGCGAGTTCGTGTCGCGCCACCCGACCGTCAAGATGCTGGCCCTGTCCTTCCTGCTGGTGATCGGCGTGGTGCTGATGGCCGACGCCTTCGGCCATCACGTGCCGAAGGGTTACATCTACTCGGCGATGGCTTTCTCGGTGATGGTCGAGATGCTCAACCTGCGCATGCGCGCCCGTCACGCGGAGAAGGTCGCGCCGGTCAAGCTGCACGAACCCTACGTGCGCGAGGGCAATCAGCCGTGAGCGCGCCCTTCGGGCCGCTGACGCCGGATTTCGTGCTGTCGGCGGTCGAAGCCTGCGGCCTGCGCTGCGACGGCCGCCTGCTGACGCTCAACAGCTACGAGAACCGGGTCTATCAGGTCGGCATCGAGGACAGCGCCCCGCTGATCGCCAAGTTCTACCGCCCCGGCCGCTGGAGCGACGCGGCGATCCTCGAGGAGCACGCCTTCCTCGCCGAACTGGCCGACGCCGAAATCCCCGCGGTGCCGGCCATCGCGCTCGACGGCCGCACGCTGCATCACGTCGACGGCTTTCGCATCGCGCTGTTTGCGCGCCGCGGCGGCCGCGCGCCGGAGCTCGACGACCCGGCCGTGCTTGGCTGGCTCGGCCGCTTCCTCGGCCGCATCCACGCGGTCGGCGCGCGCCGGCCTTTCGTCCAGCGGCCCGACCTGACGATCCGCAGCTTCGGCGAAGACCCCCGCGACCAGCTCCTGGTCAGCCCCTTTCTGCCCGCCGAGCTGCGCGACACCTGGCGGTCGGTGGTCGACCAGGCGCTCGACGGCGTGCGCCGTTGCTTCGAGCGGGCCGGCGAACAGCCGGCGATCCGCCTGCACGGCGACGTTCACGGTGGCAACGTGCTGTGGACCGACGCCGGCCCGCACTTCGTCGATTTCGACGACGCCCGCAACGGCCCGGCGGTGCAGGATTTGTGGATGCTGCTGTCCGGCGACGCCGCGGCCATGGCGCGTCAGCTCGACCACGTGCTCGAAGGCTACGAGCAGTTCGCCGACTTCGACCCGGCCAGCCTGCATCTCGTCGAAGCCCTGCGTACGCTGCGCCTGATCCACTACGCCGGCTGGATCGCCAGCCGCTGGGACGACCCCGCCTTCCCGGCCGCGTTCAGCTGGTTCGATTCCCCGCGCTACTGGCAGGACATGATCCTGGCGCTGCGCGAACAGAGCGCGCTGATGGACGAATCGCCGCTCGTGCGGCAGTTCTGACGAGGGGTTTGATCTGGATTTTGCAACAATGAGCCGTGCATTGTTGCAAGTTGAGCAACAACTGGCGGGGTTCAGGCCTTCGCGGCTGCGTCGCCGTGCCTGCCGGCCCGGAAGCCGTCGAGCAGCCGCCGCATCCGCCCGGCGTCTTCGTCGGTGAAGCCCTGCTTGAAGTCGGTCAGCACCAGCCGGCTGCGCGTCGGCCAGTTGCCGGGGGCATCGTCGATGGCCAGCCACGCGGCGTCCGGCGCCTTGGCGGCCAGCCACTGACGGGCCTCGCGTTCGCGCAGGCCGTAGAGCTCGTTCGGATTGCGCGGAAAGATCGCCGGCGTCGTGTCGATGACCCGCGGCTGGATGTCCGGCGCGAAGCGCGCCACCAGCTTGGGCAGCGAAAACAGCGTGCGCCAGTCGGAGGCGATCACCACCCGCGTCTCGGGATAGTCGCGCAGCACCGCCTCCAGCGCCGGCAGGCAGCGAAAATCCTCCGCCTCGCGCCAGGGGTGGGTGACCCCGTCGAAATCGAGGAAGACATAGACCGGGATTAGGCCCGGGCCGTGGGGGTTTTCGGCGGTTTGTTGATGCATCGCAACAATCGGGCTGAGGAATCGTGGAATCGTACCGCTGATAATAAAAGTGCACGTAACGGAGACCGCGGATCATTCTACGATGTGCGATTGTTGCAGTGCAGTAAATTTTTCTCGACCCCACGGAGCTCAAAATGAAACCGATCATCAATCTCGAAGGCAAGGTAGGCCTGATCACCGGCATTGCCAACGAAAAGTCGATCTCCACCGGCGTTGCCGAATCGTGCATCGAAGCCGGCGCCAAGGTCGTCATCACCTACCAGAACGAGAAGACCCTGGCCTTCATCGAACCCATCATCAGCCGCCTGGGCGTCGAGGACGTGCTGCTCCTCGACGTGACCCGCCCGGAGACGATGGCCGAAGTCTTCGCCAAGATCGATGCCAAGTACGGCAAGCTGGATTTTGCGATTCACAGCATGGCCTTCGCCAAGCGCGACGACCTGCATGGCCGCGTCGTCGACACCTCGCCGGACGGCTTCGCGATGGCGATGGACGTGTCGACCCACTCCTTCGTGCGCCTCGCCCGCCAGGCCGAGCCGCTGCTCGAAAAGGCCGGCGGCGGCTCGCTGATCACCATGACCTACCTGGGCAGCGAAAAGGTCATCGCCAACTACGGCGTGATGGGCTTGTGCAAGGCCGCACTCGAGGCCGCCACGCGTTACATGGCGTTCGAACTCGGTCCCAAGAACATCCGCGTCAACGCGATCTCCCCGGGCCCGCTGATGACCCGCGCCGCGTCGGGCATCGCCGGCTTCGACGGCCTGATGGCCGCGGCCGTCGACCGGTCGCCGCTGCACCGCCTCGTGACGCCGGAAGACATCGGCGCGCTGACCGCTTTCCTGGTTTCCGATGCGGGGCGCAACATGTCCGGAGGCATTCATTTTGTCGATGCCGGATACAACATCATCGGATGATCCGGCGCGGCCACGGCTGATCGGCCAGCCTCGCGACGGCGCCGGGCAGGAGGCTCCGCAGTGGGTTCTCCTGCCCGACGCCGTGCCCGACCACCCCCTGCTCGACGGCCGGCCCGAAATCGGGCGGGGGGAATCGTCCATCGTGCTCGACGCCGGTGACGGCCAGCGCGTCTTCAAGGTGGTCAGCTCCCCCGCCGATTACTTTTATCTTGCCGCCGACGACCGCCCCACCGGCATCCACTTTCCGCGCCTCTACGCCGACCACGGCGTGATCGGCAAGGCCAGCAACGGCTACTCCTTCCGCCTGCTCGAAATCGAGCGCCTGCTCCCCGTTGCCGGCGAAGCCGAAGTCCTCGGCCGGCGCCTCGCCGCCGCCTACTGGGCGGGCTGCGAGAAATGGGCCAACCTTGGCGTCAACCGCGGCCGCCTGGCGCTCTACCACATCGCCCAGGAACCGCCGCCGGACCTGCCGGCGAGCCTCGTCGAGGCTCTTTCCGCGCTGTCGGATTTCATCGAGGGCTACCCCGTCCAGCCGGACATCCTCAACCCCCACAACCTGATGATGCGTGCCGACGGCACGCTGGTGTTCTCCGACCCGGTGTTCCTGCCCTGACGGGTCGCCGGCGGCCCCGCGACG
>SSSX01000546.1 GCA_015657735.1 Zoogloeaceae bacterium | reverse complement strand
GCGCTGTCGGATTTCATCGAGGGCTACCCCGTCCAGCCGGACATCCTCAACCCCCACAACCTGATGATGCGTGCCGACGGCACGCTGGTGTTCTCCGACCCGGTGTTCCTGCCCTGACGGGTCGCCGGCGGCCCCGCGACGCTTCACTGTTCAACTAAAATGGCGGGCTCTTCCCCAGACGTCCGCCCCCGATGAATTCCGCCCGTATTCCGCCGGCCGCGCTGGTCATCCTGTCCGGCATGGTTGCTGCGCTGCACATCGGCAAGATCCCGCCGGCGATCCCGGTGCTGCGCGACGCGCTCGGACTCACGCTGGTCGAGGCCGGCTTCCTGCTCTCGCTGATGCAGATGGCCGGCATGTCGCTCGGCGTGCTGGTCGGCGTGGCGGCCGACAGTGCCGGCTTTCGCCGCAGCATGCTGACCGGTCAGGCGATCCTGGCCGGCGCCAGCATCGTCGGTGCCGGGGTTCACGGGCCGTTCGGGCTGCTGGCGCTGCGTGCGCTGGAAGGTCTCGGCTTCCTGCTGGTGGTGCTGTCGGCGCCGAGCCTGATCCGCCAGCTGGTGCCGCCGAGCCGGCTGGCGCCGTATCTGGGCTTCTGGGGAACCTACATGGCGACCGGCGCGGCGGTGGCGCTGCTGTCCGGGCCGGTGGTGATCGCGCGGGTCGGCTGGCCCGGCTGGTGGGTGCTGACCGGCTGCATCTCGGTGCTGATGGGGGTGTGGGTGGCGCGGCGGGTGCCGTCCGACGCGGCGCGCCGGCAGGCCGCGCCGGCGCCGGCAGCGGCGGTCGACACCTGGCAGCAGCGGCTGCGTCTGACCCTGTCGCGCGCCGGGCCGTGGCGGGTTGCGCTGATCTTCCTGTTTTATGCCGGCCAGTGGAATGCGGTGATCGGCTTCCTGCCGTCGATCTACGTCAGCGCCGGGATCGCCGGCCCGCTCGCCGGGGCGCTCACGGCGCTGGCGTCGCTCGTCAATATCGTCGGCAGCATCGCCGCCGGCCGCCTGCTGCAGCGCGGCATCTGCGCCCGTCATCTGATCTACACCGCCTTCGTGTGCATGGCGGCGGGGGCCTTCGTGGCGCTCGGGGCGCCGACCGGCGATGCGCCGGTGCTGCGCTTCGTGGCGGTGCTGACGTTCTCGGCGGTCGGCGGGCTGATCCCGGGGGCGCTGTTCTCGGTGGCGGTGCATGTGGCGCCCAGCGAGCGCACCGTGTCGACGACGGTCGGCTGGATGCAGCAGGGCTCGGCCACCGGTTCCTTCGTGGTGCCGCCGCTGGTGGCCTGGGTGGCCGGCCAGGTCGGCGGCTGGGAGTGGACCTGGGCGGTGACCGGGACGTGCTGCGCGCTGGGGCTGCTGCTGGCGCGCGGCATCCACTTCGCACGACACGCCTGACGGGCGCGCCGCGGCCGGGATCAGCCGGGGTCGGCGCGGCGGATCGGCGGGCGCTTGGGGGTGTTCTTGGCGAGCAGCTTCCAGGCCACGCCGAACACGTCGTCGCCCCGCGCGACGGCCTTGCGAGGCAGCGTCAGGAGATCGTCGGCGGGGGTCGCGGCGGCCCGTTCGCAGGTGGTGCCGGTCAGGTAGCCGGCGGCGGCGGCGGCTTCGACGGCGCGCAGGTCGTGGCTGCCGTAGGGGTAGCAGAAATGCCGCACCGGTGCGCCGAGGAGGTCTTCGAGGGCGTGGCGGCTGTCGCGGGTTTCGGCGACGACGCGGGCGTCGTCGGCCTGGGCCAGACGCGGATGGCTGACGGTGTGGGAGCCGACCGTGAAACCCATCGACTGGATTTCGCGCAGCTGGGCGGCGTTCATCAGCGGGGCCGGTTCGAGCTCGGGGGCGACCCACTCGGAGGTCTTGCCGACCAGGCTGCTCACCGCATAGACCGTCGCCGGGTAGCCGTGGGCGTGCAGGACCGGGGCGGCGTTGGCGAGGAAATCGACGTAGGCGTCGTCGAAGGTGAGGACCAGCGGGCGGGCCGGCAGCGGCGCCTCGCCGCGCAGGCCGGCGGCGGCGGCGTCGAGGCCGATCACCGTGTAGCCGAGCAGGCGGAACATCTGCATCTGCGCCTTGAAGCGCGGCAGGTGGCAGTACAGCGCGCCGTGAGCCTTGACGCGGCCGGGGAAGTCGCCGACGCGGTGGTACATCAGGATGTGGACGCGGTTCATGACGGGCGGGCCTCCAGCGCCTGGCGGTAGACGGCGAGGGTCTTGTCGAGCATCGCCGACAGCGTGAAGCCGGCTTCGAAGCGGGCCCGCGCGCGGCGGCCGCAGGCCTGGCGCAGCGCCGGGTCGGCGAGCAGCGGGGCGAGCGCGGCGGCGAGGGCGGCCGGGTCGTCGGGCGCCACCAGAAAGCCGTTGTCGCCGTCCTTGACCACTTCGCCGGTGCCGCCGACGCGGGTGGCGACGATCGGCAGCGCGAAGGCCGAGGCTTCGAGCAGGGCCAGCGACAGCGCCTCGCGGCGGGACGGGGCGACCAGCAGATCGGCGGCGCCGAGCAGGGCCGGCACGTCTTCGCGCTGGCCGAGGAAGCGGACCCGCCCGGCCAGCCCGAGCGCTTCGGCCTGGGCTTGCAGGCGCGCGCCGGCGTCGCCGCTGTTGTCACCGGCGAGGAGCAGCGTCCACGCCGCGTCGCGCAGCGTGGCGAGGGCCTGCAGCAGCGTGTCGTGGCCCTTGGCGTGGATGAAGCGGGCCGCCATCAGCAGCGCCGGCTCGTCGCCGAGGCCGAGTTCGCGGCGGGTTGCCGCGCGGCTGGCGTGAGGCAGCGCGGCGATGTCGGGGATGCCGTTGTGGACCACCTGGATGCGCGCCGGATCGTAGCCCCGGCCGGCCAGGAAGGCGGCCACCGCGTCGGCGACGGCGATGATGCGGTCGGCGCGTCCGAAGTGCTTGCCGGCATTGGTCGAATGCGCGGTGGCCACGTTGGCGACGCCGGCCATGCGTCCGGCGAGGCCGGCGTACCAGGCGCCGCGGGTCAGGTGGCCGTGGATCAGGTCGGCCTTTTCGCGGCGGGCGAGATGGGCCAGGCGGGCCACCGAGGGCAGGTCGATCAGGCCGTGCAGCGGGATGTGGCTGGCGCGCAGCCCGGCGGCGTGCACCTGGTCGCCCAGCCAGCCGTCGGTGGGGCCGGCGAAGACTGGCTCGTGGCCGCGCTCGCGCAGCCCTTCCATCAGCTGCAGCGCGTGGCGCTCGGCGCCGCCGCTGGAATGGCTGTGCAACACCATCAGGATTTTCACTTGCGCAGGGTCTCCAGCACGTGGCGGTAGATGGCGAGGTTACCGTCGACCATCGCGTCGATCGAAAACTCGGCGAGGATGCGCGCCCGGCCGGCGGCGCCGAGGCGCGCGCGCAGTGCCGGGTCGCCGGCCAGGCGGTCGATGGCGGCGGCCAGCGCGGCCTCGTCGCCGGGCGGGCAGAG
>SSSX01000072.1 GCA_015657735.1 Zoogloeaceae bacterium | reverse complement strand
GCTCCTCGACGAGCCCACCAGCATGATGGACCCGGCCACCGAAGCGCGCCTCATCGACAACCTGCGCAACATCGAGGGCATCACGATGCTGCTCGTCACCCACCGCATGGCGATGCTGCCGCTGGTCGACCGGCTGGTCGTGCTCGACCAGGGCAAGGTCGTCCTCGACGGCCCCCGCAACGAAATCCTCCGCAAACTGCAGGGCGGCCCGGCAGCGGTCGCCCCGCGGGAGTTCGCCGCATGAAGATCAGCTTCCAGCCCACCCGGCCGCGCCCCGAGGCCCAGGCCATCAGCCTCCATCCAGATTTCGAACGCGGCCCGCGCCGCGCGGTGCTGATCCTGCTCGGCACCACCGCGCTGTTCTTCGTGCTGCTGTTCGCGTGGATGAGCTTCGCGCGTCTCGACATCTCGGTGACAGCGATGGGCGCGGTCGTCCCGTCCAGCCGCGTCCAGCAGGTGCAGAGCATGGAGGGCGGCATCCTGCAGGCCCTCAACGTCCGCGAAGGCGCCGTCGTGCGCAAGGGCGACGTGCTCGCCACCGTCCAGAACCTGCAGTTCAACGCCGAGCAGGGCGAAGCCCAGCAAGGCCTGTGGGGCGCCCAGGCGGCCCTCGTGAGGCTCGATGCCGAAGCCCGCGGCACCGCCCCGGCCTTCCCGGCCGAACTCGAAAAGAGCGCCCCCGACCTGGTCCGCGAACAGCGCAACCTGTGGCAGACCCGCCGCCAGGAACGCGAAAACAGCCTCGAGACGCTGGCCCGCCAGCTCGCCCAGCGCCAGCAGGAACTGGCCGAGGCGCGCGCCCGCCACGAGGCCATCGGCGAATCCATCGGCCCCGCCCGCGAAGCCCTCGCCATCGAGGAAAAGCTCGGTGCCAGCGGCGCCGGCGCGCGTGCCGACCTGCTCGCCGCGCAGCAGCGCTACACCGGCCAGAAAGGCGAACTGGAAACCACCCGCATCGCCATCGGTCGCATCCAGGCCGCCGTCGCCGAAGCCCAGGCCCGTCTGTCCGAAACCCGCGCCCGCTTCCTCACCGAAACCAGCAAGGAAAAGAACGAGGCCGAGCTGCGCGCCGCCCAGCTCGCCGAACAGCTCACCGGCCGCAACGACAAGGTCGCCCGCCGCGATCTGCGCGCCCCGCTCGACGGGGTGGTCAACCGCCTGCTCGTGACCACCGTCGGCGGCGTCGTCAAGGCCGGCGAAACCATCATGGAAGTCGTGCCCGCCGAAGACCGGCTGCTGATCACCGCCAAGGTCAAACCCTCCGACATCGCCTTCCTCAAGCCCGGCCAGGACGCCCGCATCCGCATCAGCGCCTACGACTCGTCGATCTTCGGCACCCTGCCGGGCAAGGTGGTGCGCGTCGGCGCCGACGCGGTGGTCGACAACGAACGCAAGGAAACCTTCTTCGAAGTCCTCCTCGAAGCCCAGAAGAACTTCCTCGGCGACCCCGCCGAACACCTCACGATCTCGCCGGGCATGGCCGCCGACGCCAGCATCCAGACCGGCAAGCGGACGATGATGGAATACATGCTGAAACCGATCGTCAAGACCCTCGACAAATCCCTGCGCGAACGCTGATGAGCTCCACGCCGACCCGACCGAACCCCGTCCGCCGCCACCTCGCCGCCCTCGTTGCCGGCCTCGGCCTCGCCGCCGGCGCCGGTCACGCCGACACGCTGCCGGCGGTCGTCGACAAGGTGCTGCTGCAACAGCCCAGTGTGCGCTCGGCCCAGGCCCTGCTACGCGCCGCCGAAGCCCAGGTCACCCAGGTACGCTCCGACTTCCTGCCCAGCGTCGGCCTCACCTACCGCAACTCCGACGCCCGCGACGAAACCGCCGGCAACCCGATCAACCGCAACGTGCGCCGCAGCGACGCCAGCCTGCGCTGGAACATCTTCAACGGCGGCACCGACACCAGCCGCCTGCGCTCGATCGGCTTCAGCCGCGACGCCGCCGACGCCGACCTCGACAACACGCTCGAACAGGTCGCCTACGAGATCACCGAAAACTACAGCGACGTGGTGCGCCTGCGCCAGACCATCGACACCCTGCAGGCCACCCTCGCCCGCCAGGAACGCGTCGAAGCCAGCGTCGCCCGACGGGTGGACGCCGGCCGCATCGCCTCCGCCGAACTCGACCTGATGCACGTGCGCCTGATCCAGAACCGCGCCCTCCTCGGCCAGCTGCGCGCCCAGCTCGGCACCGCCGAATACCGCTACCGCCTGCTCACCGGCCAGCCGCCCGAACAGCTCGTCGCCCCGGCCATCGCGCCCGCCGACAACACGCCCGACGCCGACACCCTGGTCGAGCGCATCCACGAACGCAACCCGCGCCTGCGCGCCGCGCTGCAGCGCAGCGCCGCCCGCCAGGCCGACATCGGCGCCGCCCGCGGCAGCTTCTTCCCGGCCGTCGACCTGTCGTACAGCAAGCGCCTCGACAACACGACGATCCCGACGCCGGTGTCCGACACCGACCGCTCGGCGCAGATGATGGTCAGCCTCGACATCCCCCTCGGCGGCCGCAATCTCGGTCGCCACACCGAAGCCGTCGAACGTCACCAGGCCGCCCAGGCCGACGCCGACGATCTGCTGATGAAGGTCTCGAAGGACATCACCGACCTCCACCGCCAATACAGCGAAGCCCGCCAGATCGCCCCGGCCCTCGAACTGCGCGTCGCCGCCGCCCAGCGCGTGTCGGCCGCCTACGAACTGCACTTCGAAGCCGGCCGCCGCTCGCTGAACGATCTCTCGATCGCCCAGGGCGACCTCTTCGAAGCCCAGCGCAGCCTCATCGAAAACCGCGCCCAGCAGACCACGCTGCAGGCCCAGCTGCTCGGCCTCGCCGGCGAACTGCGCAGCGCGCTGCGCAGCCGCTACCGCCCGGCGCCGATCGCCCCCGAGCTGCTCGGCACCCAGTACGTCCCGCCGGCCCTGGCCGCCGCACCGGTGCCGGTCGTCGACGCCGCCCCGGCGCCCCAGGTCGACCTCGTCACGCCGCCGGCCGCGCCGTCCGCCTCGCCCGACGAGGCCCTCCGCCGCCGCGTCGACGCCTGGGCAGCCGCCTGGGCGGCACAGGATTTCGACGCCTACCGGGCCTTCTACAGCGCCGCCTTCCAGCCCGGCAAAGGACGCAGCACCGCCGACTGGGAAGCCGAACGGCGCCAGCGCGTCACCCAGGCCCGCTCGCCCGCGCTGCGCATCGAAGCGTTCCGTCTCAAGGCCCGCAACCCCGAGCGCAGCAGCACCGTCTTCGTCCAGCACTACAGCGCCGGCCGCTACCGCGACACGGTCAGGAAACAGCTCGACTGGGTGAAGGAGGACGGCCAGTGGAAGATCGCCGGCGAAACGGTGCTGGCCGCCCCACGACCGGCGGCGACGGACAGCGCGGCGCCCTGAGCGCCCCGGCCTGCGCCCGGCGCCACGCGACCGCGGCAAGCGCACCGGGCGTCGGAATTCTTTACAACCGGCCCGGCCAGCGAGATTCCGCCATCCCCGCCGCAAAAATCATGGCCTTGATTTTCAGTGCGAATTTGTCATTTTTTGCATAAGTTTTAAATCTGGCCTGATATTTGCTCGGATCACGACAAGCCCACAATAATTGTCGTCGCCCCGACCGGAGACCCCACCATGCGACTGCTCGCAACCGCCCTCACTGCCCTCGGCGCGGCCCTCGCCGCCCCGGCCGCCTTCGCCGCGCCCGCCTACTGGACCGACTGGACCTCCACCTCCGCCGTCGCCTCCGGCGTCATCGGCAGCCTGACCGTCGGCAGCAGCACCGTCGGCGTCACCTATACCGGCCCCTATCAGTTCGCCCAGACCTCCGGCGGCACCAACTACTGGGTGCCGGACGCTTACACCAGTGCCGCCGTCGACAACGGCCCGCCCGACAGCGACATCATTGCGCTGAACGCCGGCGGCCCCAAGACGATCACCTTCTCGCAGAGCGTCCATAACCCGCTGATCGGCCTCGTCAGCTGGAACGGCAACACCGTCGACTTCGGCGCGCCGATCGCGGTGCTGAGCTACGGCCCGGGCTTCTGGGGCAACGGCACGCCGGTCGTCAACGGCTCCGGCACCGGCTTCTTCGGCGCGGGCGAAGTCCACGGCGTCATCGAACTGCTCGGCGACTTCACCTCGATCACCTTCACCGACACCAGCGAAAACTGGCACGGCATCACCGTCGGCGTCCTTGGCGTGACCGACCCGCAGTGCACCGCCGGCACCACCTGCATCCCCGAACCGGGCACCCTGGGCCTCCTCGGCGGCGCACTGGCCGCGCTGGCCGGCATCCGCCGCAAGCGCTGAGACTCTCCCGCCTTCAGCAAAAAAGCAGCCTGCGGGCTGCTTTTTTGTTGTTTGAGCGCGCCGCCAACCGACGCGGGCGGCGGCCGCGTCCGGGCCTCACAGCCCCAGTTCGCCCCACATCGCGTCGACGCGCTTCTTCACCGCGGCGTCCATCTCGATGGCCCGGCCCCATTCGCGATTCGTTTCGCCGGGCCACTTGTTGGTGGCGTCGAGGCCCATCTTGGAGCCGAGGCCGGCAACCGGGCTGGCGAAGTCGAGGTAGTCGATGGGGGTGTTGTCCACCAGCGTCGTGTCGCGGGTGGCGTCCATGCGGGTGGTGAGCGCCCAGACGACTTCCTTCCAGTCGCGGATGTTCACGTCGTCGTCCACCACGATGATGAACTTGGTGTACATGAACTGGCGCAGGAAACTCCAGATGCCGAACATCACCCGCTTGGCGTGGCCGGGGTACTGCTTCTTGATGCTGACCACCGCCAGCCGGTACGAGCAGCCTTCCGGCGGCAGATAGAAGTCGACGATCTCGGTGAACTGCTTCTGCAGCAGCGGCACGAAGACTTCGTTGAGCGCCAGGCCGAGCATCGCCGGCTCGTCGGGCGGCTTGCCGGTGTAGGTGCTGTGATAGATCGGGTCGCGCCGGCTGGTGATGCGTTCGATGGTGAACACCGGGAATTCGGCCTGTTCGTTGTAATAGCCGGTGTGGTCGCCGTAGGGGCCTTCGAGCGCCGTCTCGCCGGGGTGGATCACGCCTTCGAGCACGATCTCGGCGGACGCCGGCACCTGCAGGTCGGAGCCGAGGCACTGCACCAGCTCCGTCCTGGAGCCGCGCAGCAGGCCGGCGAACTGGTATTCGGAGAGCGAATCGGGCACCGGCGTCACCGCCCCGAGGATGGTCGCCGGGTCGCAGCCGAGCACCACGGCCACCGGAAAAGGCTGGCCGGGATGGGCTTTCCGGTGCTCGAGAAAATCCAGCGCGCCGCCGCGATGGGCCAGCCAGCGCATGATCACCTTGTTCGGCCCCAGCACCTGCTGGCGGTAGATGCCCAGGTTCTGGCGGGTCTTGTGCGGCCCGCGGGTGACGACCAGCCCCCAGGTGATCAGCGGCGCCACGTCGCCCGGCCAGCAGTGCTGGATCGGCAGACTGGCCAGATCGACGTCCGCCCCTTCCTTCACCACCTGCTGGCAGGGTGCCGACGACACCACCTTGGGCGACATGTTGAGCACCTGACGGAACACCGGCAGCTTGTCCCAGGCATCCTTGAGGCCCTTCGGCGGCTCGGGCTCCTTCAGAAAGGCGAGCAGGCGGCCGACCTCGCGCAGCGCGTTCTGCCAGTCGTCGCCGCTCTCGCCCATGCCCAGCGCCACCCGCTGCGGCGTGCCGAAGAGATTGGCGAGCACCGGCAGCGCATGTCCCTTCGGCTTCTCGAAGAGGATCGCCGGCCCGCCGGCGCGCAGCACGCGATCGCAGATTTCGGTCATTTCGAGATGCGGATCGACTTCGGTCCTGATCCGCTTGAGTTCGCCGAGGCGTTCCAGCTGGGCGATGAAGTCACGCAGGTCGGTGTAACGCATGATGGGCTGTCGGCAAGGTGAGAAGGAGTGGGCAAAAAGCGAACGGCCGCGGATGCGGCCGTCGGGGATTTTACGCAGCGGGCGGCTCAGTCGAGGAGGACGTTGATGGCCTTGATATCGTCGTCCACCAGCGTGCCGGCGGCGGCCTTCAGCTTGAGCTGCGCCATCAGGGTGTCGTAGCGGGCTTTGGAGAGCTTCTGCAGGGTGTCGTAGAGCTGGCTCTGGGCGTTGAGCACGTCGATGTTGATCCGCACGCCGACGTCGTAGCCGAGCTTGTTGGCCTCCAGCGCCGAGCGCGACGACACCTGGGCGGCCTCGAAAGCCTTCACCTGGGCCAGCCCGCTGGTCACGCCGAGATAGGCCTGGCGGGCGTTCTGGGCCGAGGTGCGGCGGGCGTTGTCGAGATCGGCAGTGGCCTTGTCGCGCAGCGCCGCGGCCTCGCGGACGCGGGAATTGGTCGCGCCGCCCTGGAACAGCGGCATCGCCAGCTGCACGCCGACGATGGTGGAATCGGTGTTGGTGCGGATCGGCGCCGCCGCCGACAGCGCCGCGGTGGAGGCCGCCGCATTGCCGTAGCTGGCGACCAGATCGACGGTCGGCAGGTGGCCGGCGCGGTTGCGCTCGACTTCGCGGTCGGAGATTTCGCGCGCGATCTGCGCCGCCTGCACGGCGTAGCTGCCGTTCTCGGCGGAGGTCACCCACTGCTGCAGCTCGGCGGGCTCGGGACGGCTCAGCGCGACGCCCTTGCGCAGCCCCTTCAGCGCGTCCTGATCCTTGCCGGTGAGCACCGTCAGCGCATGGCGCTTGACCGCCAGATCGCTCTCGGCGGCGATCGTCTGCGCCGACGACAGGTCGGCGCGCGACTGGGCTTCGTGGACGTCGGTGATCGTCACCGTACCGACCTCGAAGCTCTTCTTGGCGAGGGCCAGCTGCTGGGTGTTGGCTTCGTGCAGCGCGCTGGCCGCGGCGAGGATGTCCTGGGCCACCAGCACGTCGAAGTAGGCCTGGGCGGCGCGCAGGGTCAGATCCTGGCGGGCCAGCTGGTACTGGGCTTCGGCCAGCGCGGCCTGCATCTCGCCCTGCTTGTACTGGACCCAGTTCTGCCAGCGGAACAGCGGCTGGGTGAGCTGCACCTGCCAGCCGTTGCTGTTGTAGCCGCGACTGACGTTGTAGTGCTTGAGATCGACGTCGTTCCAGTTGGAGTTGCCGGTCAGGTTGAGCGCGGGCAGCAAGCCGGCGCGGCCCTGCGGCAGCTTCTCGCGGCCGGCCTCGAGAGAGGCCCGCGCGGCGGCCAGCGCCGCGTCGTAGGACAGCGCCTCGCGATGGACCTGCTCGAGATCCGCCGCCGTCGCGGCAAACGCCGTGAGGCTCGCCGCCATTGCCACCGCCAGATGCGTCGCCGCCATCTTCGCACGCCGTTTCATCGCCTTCTCCGTCGCTCGTTCTGCAGGTTTCAGTACTGGGGCATGGCCGGGTCGACCTGCTGGGCCCACTGGGCCACGCCGCCGGCCAGATTGATGAGGCTGGAAAACCCCTGGCGCTCGAGGAACAGCGCGACCTGCATGCTGCGCCCGCCGTGGTGGCAGATCACGACGATGTCGGTATCGGCGGGCAGCTCCTGCAGCCGCGCCGGCACGCTGGCCATCGGCATCGGCACCGAGCCGGGAATCGCGCAGTAGGCGAATTCGGAAGGCTCGCGGACGTCGAGCAGGAAGGGCGCCGGACGGGATGCGTCCTGCAGCCAGTCGGCCAGTTGGGTGGGTGTGATCTGCTTCATCGGGCGGGCGCTCTCAGAACTTGAAGTGGCTCTTCTGCGGCGCGTTACGCATCGTCGGCACCAGGTTTTCGAAGAGCGATTCGGTACGGAAGCGCCCTTCGGCTTCGTGGGTGACGAGCTGGGCGGTCATCAGCGGCGCTTCGCCGACGAAGGCGAACAGACGGCCGCCGACCTTGACCTGCTGCAGCAGCGATTCGGGCACGAAGGGCACGCCACCGGAGACGACGATCAGGTCGTAGGGCGCGTTGGCCGCCCAGCCGCAGATCGCGTCGCCTTCCTCGACGATGACGTTCTCGACGCCGTAGCGCTTGAGGTTGTCGTGGGCCATGCCGGCCAGCGCCGGCTCGATGTCGACGGTGCGCACCCAGTCGGCCTTGGCGGCCAGCAGCGCGGCGAAGTAGCCGGAGCCGGCGCCGATTTCCAGCACCTTGTCGGAGCGCTTGACCTGCACCGCCTGCAGAACCTTGCCTTCGATCACCGGGATCAGCATGCTGCCGCCGTGGCCGAGGGGAATCTCGGCTTCCGACAGGGCCAGCGACTTGTAGATTTCCGGCACGAATTCCTCGCGGCGGACGCTCATCAGGACATCGAGCACACCGAAATCCAGCACCTCCCAGGGGCGGATCTGCTGCTCGACCATGTTGTACCGTGCTTGTTCGAAGTTCATTGTTGGGCTCCCCGATAAATATTAGCACAGGCTAATATTAATGTTCCGCATATAAACTTTCGAATTCTAGCCTAGTTGTGCACCGCGCTGTTGCGCCGGCTCGCGGCGCACGCGATACCAGGCGGCGTAGAGCGCCGGCACGAAGAGCAGGGTCAGCAGCGTGGCGACGATCAGCCCGCCCATGATCGCCACCGCCATCGGCCCGAAGAAGGTGCTGCGGGTGAGCGGGATCATCGCCAGCACCGCCGCCGCCGCGGTGAGGACGATCGGCCGCAGGCGGCGCACCGCCGATTCGACGATGGCGTCCCACACCGGCAGACCGCGCTCGACGTCCTGCTCGATCTGGTC
>SSSX01000545.1 GCA_015657735.1 Zoogloeaceae bacterium | reverse complement strand
CGGAGAACATGAAGAACGGCGTGGTGGTGCGTCCGACACGCAGGGTCAGGGCGGGCGTGGCCTGGTAGTTGAGGTAGGCCCAGGTGATGTGGGGGGTGTAGTTGTAGCCGGCGGCCTGGCGCGTGATGGCCTGGACGGTGACGTTGAAGCGGTCGTCGATGCGGCCGGTGCCCTGCAGGCCGAGGACGCTGTCGGTCGAGGCGTCGAAGGATTGGCCGCGGCCGACGGTGGCCTGGGTGCCGCTGCTGTGGAAGTGGTAGTTGTTCTTGTCGCTGCGCACGACGCCTAAGGTGCCGAAGCCCGACACGGCGAAGCGCGGTGGCTCGTCGGCGAGGGCCGCGCCGCCGGCGACGGCGAGCAGCAGGCTGGTGGCGAGCCTGCGTCCCGGCCGCAGGAGGCCCGCGGGGAGGGGCACGCCGAGGGCGCGTGAGGACGGTTTCATCCTGGAGTCCGGGTGGGGATGCGTTGTCGTTCGAGCCAGCGCTGGGCGCGGTCTTCCGGTTCGGCCGGGGCGAACAGGTAGCCCTGTCCGTAGTCGCAGCCGAGTTCGCGGAGGATGTCGGCCTGGGTCTGGGTTTCGATGCATTCGGCGACGACGCGCATGCCCAGTTCGTGGGCGAGGTGGATGCTGGCGCCGACGATGGCCCGCAGGCGGGTGTCGACCTCGATCTCGCGGATGAAGGAGCCGTCGAGCTTGATCGAGTCGCAGGGGATCGAGTGGAGGTAGCTGAGCGACGAGTAGCCGGTGCCGAAGTCGTCGATGAGGATCTTGAGGCCCTTGGCGCGCAGGCGGCCGAGCTGGCTGATGGCGAGCTCCTTGCGCTTGACCAGGGTGCCTTCGGTGATTTCCAGCTTGAGGGTGCTGGGCGGCAGGCCATGGCGCTCGATGCAGGCGACGATCTGGTCGGCGAGGTCGGCCTGCAGCAGCTGGCGGGGCGACAGGTTGACGCTGATCGACAGATCGGCGTCGGCGAGGCCCTGGTCGCGCCACGCTTTGAGGCGCGCGCAGCTGTGGTCGAGCATCTGCATGCCGAGCTCGTGCACGAGGTCGAGGGATTCGGCGAGCGGGATGAAGACGTCGGGCCCGACCTTGCGGGGGTTGCCCTGGGACCAGCGGACGAGGGCTTCGAAGGCGCTGGCGCGGCCGGTCTGCAGGTCGACGATGGGCTGGAAGTAGGCGATCAGCAGGCCGTCGCGCAGCGCGGCGCGGAGTTCCGATTCGAGCTGGAGGTCGCGCAGGACCTGCTGGTGCATGGCCGACTGGAACACCGTGATGGTGTTCTCGGCGCTGCGCCGCGCGCGCTGCATTGCGTTGTCGGCATCGCGCATCAGTTCTTCGGCGTCGTGGAAGCCGCCGCTGCCGAGGGCGACGCCGATGCGCGTCTTGGGATAGAGGATGTGGCCGTTGAGTTCGGCGCTCTCGGCCAGGTGGGTCTGCAGGTTTTCGGAGAAGCGGATGGCTTCGCTGCCGTCGGCGATGTCGTTGAGCAGTACGGCGAACTGGTCGCCGCCGATCCGCCCGACCACGTCGCCCGGGCGGGCGAGGGCGCGGATGCGGGCGGCCACCAGACGCAGCAGGTCGTCGCCGGCGGAGTAGCCGAGGCTGTCGTTGACGACGTGGAAGCGTTCGAGGTTG
>SSSX01000071.1 GCA_015657735.1 Zoogloeaceae bacterium | reverse complement strand
CAGCATCCCGTGGGCCCGCCTCGGCCTTGCCAAGACGCTCTACATGCAGAAGCGCTACCCCGAAGCGGAAGACATGCTGCAGGCGCTGGTCAGCGAGAACGACCTGTTCGTCGACGCCTACGACTGGTTGTCGCGCACCCGGGAAGCCGCCGGTCACCTCGAATCGGCGCGCAGCATCCTCGCCAACGCCATGGCCCTGTCGCCGCACCGGGTCGGCCGCCTGCGCCGGCTCGGCGAACTGTCGATGGAAACCGGCGATCACGACGCCGCCGAGAAGATCCTCAGCGAAGTCGTCCGCAAGGGCAAATACTCCGATTTCCGCGATCCCGAAGACCACGTCCGGCTGCTCCAGGCCCAGCTCGGCAAGGGCGACACCACCCAGGCCGAGGCGACGATCCGCGATCTCGAACGCTCGATGGCCGGACTCGACAAGACCCGCTCCTGCTCGGCGCTGTCGAGCGCGCTCGTGCACGTCAAGAAAGGCGACACCGAACGGGCCGGCGAAGCGATCAAGACCCTGCTCGCCGAGCAGGGCGCCACCCAGGCCCTGTCCCTCAAGCTCAAAGGCGAACTGGCCCGGGCCTGCTTCGCCACCCAACTCGAGGACCACGGCGCCGAAGTCGTCCTCGACATCATGCGCAACGCGCCCGACGAACGGACGCTGAGCAGCGCCAAGGACATGCTGAAGGATATCGGCAAGGCCGAACTCGGCGAGCGGCTCGAAGGCCAGATCAACGGCGAGGTCAAGGATCTGGTGTCCGAAGGCGCCCGCAAGGCCCAGAGCGGCGACTACGATGGCGCCGTGCAGTTCATGCTGAGCGCGGTGCGGCGCATGCCGGGCAACACCCACGTCCTCTTCAACGCCACGCTGGCCCTCCTCAAGCACATCGAGAACTGCGGCTGGAACGACCGCTTCGCCGAACAGGCCCGCAACATGATGGAGCGCGCGCGCGCCCAGGACCCGACCAACGCCCGCCTGCCGGCGCTCACCGCCTACTACTACAACCTGCTCAAGAAGTACGGCATCCAGCCCTGAGCCGGGCTGCTAAACTGGCGGGACGATCATCCGCCCCGCCCGCCTCCGCCATGCCTGTCCGCTGCCTCCGGGTCCTGACCTTCATCCTGCTGTTCGCCGCCGCCGCCGCCCACGCCCGCGACTGGCTCGACTGGCGCGGCAACGGCAACGAAATCGCGGCCGTCGCCGCCGCTGCGCTCCCGCCCGAAGCCCGCGACACCCTGGCCCTGATCCACCAGGGCGGCCCCTACCCCTACCGCCGCGACGGCATCGCCTTCCAGAACCGCGAAGGCCGCCTGCCCGACGCCGCCCGCGGCTACTACCGCGAATTCACCGTCACCACGCCCGGCTCCCGCGACCGCGGCGCCCGCCGCATCATCAGCGGCGGCCAGCCGCCGACGGTCTTCTATTACAGCGACGACCACTACCGCAGCTTCCGCCGCATCCGGGAGTAAGCCATGAGCTCCGTCCCTTTCCACGCCCTGCTGCCCCGCGCCGAACGCGCCGGGATCTACCACATGCCCTTCGCCGCCGATCTCGCCCTCGAAGAAGCCGCCGAAAGCCTCGACTATCCGATGTACCGCATCAACCTGTCGAAAGTCACCGACAA
This sequence comes from Zoogloeaceae bacterium, assembly GCA_015657735.1. GTDB lineage: Bacteria > Pseudomonadota > Gammaproteobacteria > Burkholderiales > Rhodocyclaceae > Zoogloea. Next base: position 10,126 of record SSSX01000071.1, on the reverse strand, counting down.
GGACGGCTTCCTCGCCGCCGTCGGCACGAGCCTCGGCTTTCCCGACTGGTACGGCCACAACTGGGACGCGCTGGCCGACTGCCTGACCGACCTGTCGTGGATGGCCGCCGACGGCTACGTGATCGTCCTCGACCACGCCGACGCCTTTGCCAGCGCCAACCCGACCGATTTCGCCACCGCCCTGTCGATCTTCCAGGATGCCGCCGATACCTGGCGCGAAGACGGCATCCCGTTCTGGACCCTGGTCGGCACCGCCAGCGACGGCGCCGCGTGGCTGCGCGACCTCGAGTGACGGCGCGTTTCAAGCAGCCCGTTTCGGTCCTCGTCGTCATCCACACACCGGCGCTCGACGTGCTGCTCCTCGAACGTGCCGCCAGCGCCGGCCTGTGGCAGTCGGTCACCGGCAGCCGCGAGGACGACGAAGCCCTCGCCACCACCGCCCTGCGCGAAGTCGCCGAAGAAACCGGCCTCCACACCACCGCCGACGCACTGACCGACTGGCGCCTCGCCAACCGCTTCGTGATCATGCAGCGCTGGCGCGGCCGCTATGCGCCGGGCGTCACCCACAACACCGAGCACGTGTTCAGCCTGTGCGTGCCGGAGGCGCTTCCGGTGCGCCTCGCCCCCGACGAACACAGCGCGGCCGAATGGCTGCCGTGGCAGCAGGCGGCGGCGCGGGTTTTCTCGTGGACCAACCGCGACGCCATCCGCCTCGTCGCGCGGACGATCAACGAGCCTGCATCGACTCGATGCATTTTCTGAGGCAGTCCGGACAGTAACAACTTCCCGCCGCCTCGCCCGCCGGCACCGCCAGCAGCGGCGGAAAGGCCGTGCACCAGCAGGTCGGCTGGCCGGCATTCATGCCACAGGTAAACCGCACGCCGCAGGCCGGGCAGACATTGGTCGGGGCCTGATTACCGCTCTTGTCCATCTCATCGTCCGTTTTTTGATCTGGGCCAAGTTTACCCCGCCGGCGGGGGCTTGAAGTCACCGGGGTCACGCCTAATATTGGAATCAGAGAGGGCCGCCGCCCTCGCCCCCGTGACCCGATCAAAGGAGATTTACGAATGAGCACCATCAGTCGCCGTGACCCTCTGGATGACTTTTTCCGTGGGTTTCTCGTCCGCCCGGTCGAATACGGCGGAGCCCCTGCCGAAGCCCCGCAGATGCGGGTCGACGTGAAGGAAGCGGACGACGCTTTCCAGGTGCACGCCGAACTGCCCGGCATCAGGAAGGAAGACATCCACGTGCATATCGATGGCCCGGTGGTATCGATCAGCGCCGAGCGTAAGCAGGAAAAGGAAGTCAAGGAAGGCGAGCGCGTGCTGCGCACCGAACGCTATTTCGGACAGGTGTCGCGCAGCTTCCAGCTCGGCCAGGACGTCGACGAAGGCAGGGCCTCCGCCCGCTTCACCGACGGGGTGCTCGAACTGACCCTGCCCAAGAAAGCCGCTCCGCAGGCCAAGCGTCTGGTCATCGACTGACGCGAAGGCGGCAGGCCGAAAGCGGGAAGAGCGATCTTCCCGCTTTTTGTTTGGGGGTCCGCTCATTACAATCGCGGCTACCCGCAACCCACGCCCGCGCTCACACCATGACCCAGCATCTCGACACCTCCGACCTGTCCCCCGCCCAGAAAGCCGCCATCATCGCCGAGGCGCTGCCCTACATCCGGCGCTTCCAGGACAAGACCCTGGTCATCAAGTACGGCGGCAACGCGATGACCGACCCGCACCTGAAGGAATGCTTCGCCCGCGACGTGGTGCTGCTCAAGCTGGTCGGCTTCAACCCGGTGGTCGTCCACGGCGGCGGCCCGCAGATCGAGAACATGCTCAGCCGCGTCGGCAAGAAGGGCGAATTCGTGCAGGGCATGCGCGTCACCGACGCCGAAACAATGGAAGTCGTCGAGATGGTGCTCGGCGGCCAGGTGAACAAGGAGATCGTCAGCCTCATCAACCAGGCCGGCGGCAAGGCCGTGGGCCTCACCGGCAAGGACTCCAACTTCATCCGCGCCAAGAAGCTGATGATGGAAGACAAGGACGCACCGGGCCGGTTCATCGACATCGGCCAGGTCGGCGACATCACCCAGGTGGACCCGAGCCTGATCGCCTTCCTCGACCACGGCGACTTCATTCCAGTAATCGCCCCGATCGGCGTCGGCGAGGACGGCGAGAGCTACAACATCAACGCCGACGTGGTGGCCGGCAAGCTCGCCGAAATCCTCAAGGCCGAAAAACTGGTGCTGCTCACCAACACCCCGGGCGTGCTCGACAAGAGCGGCAACCTGCTCACCGGCCTGACCCCGCGGGATATCGACAACCTGGTCGCCGACGGCACCCTGTCCGGCGGCATGCTGCCGAAGATCGCCTCGGCCCTCGACGCCGCGCGCAATGGCGTGAAGAGCGTGCACATCATCGACGGCCGCGTCGAACACTGCCTGCTCCTCGAAATCCTCACCGACCACGGCGTCGGCACGATGATCAAGAGCAAGTAACACGCCGGCGGCGGCACAGGCAGCATGAAGGGGCGCTCCGGCGCCCTTTTGCTTGGTCTTCGCCCGGCGCGCCAGGCTGCAGTTTGTCAACAAATGACAAATTGGCGGGAATCCGCGACAACAGTCCAATCGGTCACAGGCCGGAACGGCAGAGCGGGGCATTTTGTAGCCATTTACAAACCCGATGCCCGCCGCGATGATTCCTTCCCGCTTTGGTTTCCATTCCCGCTTCCGCGCCCACCTGCTTCCCCCGATCCTCAGTCTCGGCCTCGCCGCCTGCGGTGGCGGCGGCGGAGGCACCTCCGGCGCTTCGACCGCCACGATCAGCACACCGGCGGCCATCACCGCGCAAACCGCCGCCCTCTGGAACGGACCGACGAGCAGCGGCCGCAACGCCAACATCGTGATGCTCGACGGCGGACGCTTCTATTTCCTCTACAGCGGCGCCGGCGACGCGACCGCACTGGGCGGGGTCATCACCGGGCTGGCCGGCGCCACCGGCGTCAGCATCGCCGCGAGCAGCGCCATCGACTTCAACTGGGAAGGCCTCGCCGCCGCGCCGGCAACGCTGAGCGGCAGTGTCGGCGCCGCCTCGTCCTTCAACGGCGCGGTCAGCTACGCCGGCGAGCCCGACCGCAACTTCAGCTTCACCTCGTCCTACCGCCTGCCCGCCGCCGAAGTCGTCAGCCTTGCCGACGTGGCCGGCACCTACGCCGGCAGCGACGGCACGACCGCGCTGCACATCACCGCCGCAGGCGCCATCAGCGGCGTCGCCTTCAGCCCCGACTGCGCCCTCACGGGCAGCGTCGTGGCGACGAAGAACTACACCACGCTGATGCACCTGTCCCTCACCTTCCAGGGCGGCAGCTGCACCTTCGGCGCCAGCACCGTCGAGGGCATCGCGATCTACGAGGCCGCCAGCGGCAAGCTCCAGGGTGTCGCCCTCGATGCCGCCGGCACCCGGGTGGCGCTTTTCCAGGCCCGGAAACCCTGACGGCAGCAAGCCCGCTACAATGGCGGTCGTCCGTCCCCTGCGTAGCGCCCCGCCCGATGCTTTCCCGTCTCCCTTTCCGCTCCCTCGCCCTCGCCCTTTTCGTCGTCTGCTACGGCATGCTGGCCTTCGGCCTCTACCTGCAGCACGTGAAAGGCATCGAACCCTGCCCGATGTGCATCATGCAGCGCTATGCGCTGGCCGTCTGCGGCCTGATCGGCCTCGTCGCCGGCCTGCACAACCCGCGCCGCGGCGGCCAGCTCGTCTATGGCGCGCTGCTGGCGGTGGCGGCCGTTGCCGGCGGTGGCGTGGCAGCCCGCCAGTCGTGGATCCAGTGGTATCCGCCCGAGGTCTCCGAATGCGGCCCGGGTCTCGAGTACATGCTCGACAGTTTTCCCCTCGCCTCGAGCCTGCCGATGATCTTCCGCGGCGCCGGCGACTGCTCGGTGGTGGACTGGACCTTCCTCGGCCTGACCATCGCCAACTGGTCCTTCGTCACCTTCGCGACGATCCTGGCGGCCCTCGCCGCCTACCTGCTGCGGCGCGACAAAAACCGCCCCTGAAACGCGCCCCACCACGGGGCTGGATGCACCACAGCGGTGCCCCACGCCGCTGCACCGCCCTCCTCCTGAACAGCCTTTCCCGCCAACGACGCGCCTTTCGACGAGTGGCACACAGTTTGCTTTAGATCACTCATCGAATGCGGGCACGCGGCGATAAAGAGTTTGCTGCACTGCCCGCAACCTGACCCCAGGTGCGAGCGCGCAGCCTCCTGACGGAAGCCGCGACGCGGAAAGGCCAACGGCGGCCCGACCGCGATCAACGACGATCTCTCCTGCCAAGGCTTACCGCCCGCACCGGCTGCCCCGCGCCCGGTCCGGGGAGAATCAATCGTCGGAGGAATCATGCGCAAACTCAAACTGGTCATGGTCGGCAACGGGATGGCGGGTGTCCGCACCCTCGAAGAACTGCGGAAGATCGCCCCGGAGATGTACGACATCACCGTGTTCGGCGCCGAACCCCATCCGAACTACAACCGCATCCTGCTCTCGCCGGTGCTGGCCGGCGAGATGACGATTCAGGACATCATCCTCAACGACCTGCAGTGGTATGCCGACAACGACATCACCCTACACCTGGGCAGCAAGGTCACCGAGATCGACCGCAGGAACCGCTCGGTCATCGCCACCGGCAAGGATGGCGAGCGCATCGTCGTCGATTACGACCGCCTGCTGGTCGCCACCGGCTCCAACCCCTTCGTCCTGCCGATCCCCGGCAACGACCTGCCCGGCGTGATCTCGTATCGCGACATCAAGGACACCGACGAGATGATCGACGCCGCGGCGAAGTACAAGCACGCGGTGGTCATCGGCGCCGGCCTGCTCGGCCTCGAAGCCGCCAACGGCCTGGCCCTGCGCGGCATGGACGTGACGGTGGTGCACATCTCCGACTGGATCATGGAGCGCCAGCTCGACCGCACCGCCGGCAAGATGCTGCAGGCCGAGCTCGAAAAGAAGGGCATGAAGTTCAAGATGAACGCCCAGACCGCCGAGCTGGTGAGAGGCGAATCGGGCCGCGTCTGCGCCATCAAGTTCAAGGACGGCGAAACCCTGTCCGCCGACCTGGTGTGCATGGCCGCCGGCATCCGCCCGAACGTCGAACTGGCCGAGAAGGCCGGCATCTACTGCAACCGCGGCATCGTCGTGAATGACACGCTGCAGACCTACGACCCGCGGATCTACGCCGTCGGCGAATGCGCCAACCACCGCGGCACCGCCTACGGCCTGGTCGCCCCGCTGTTCGAACAGGCCAAGGTGTGCGCCAACCACCTGGCGATGTTCGGCATCGGCCGCTACCAGGGTTCGGTGACCAGCACCAAGCTGAAGGTGACCGGCATCGACGTGTTCTCGGCCGGCGACTTCTCGGGCGCCGAGGGCACCGAAGACATCGTCCTCCACGACCCGGGCGTCGGCATCTACAAGCGTCTGGTGCTCAAAGGCGACAAGCTGGTCGGCGCCGTGCTCTACGGCGACACCAAGGACGGCGCCTGGTATTTCCAGCTGCTCAAGGACGAGCAGGACATCGGCGACATCCGCGATCACCTGGTGTTCGGCAATTCCCACCTCGGCGACGTCGGCCACAAGGGCAACAGCCTGGCCGCCTCGATGCCCGACAGCGCCGAGGTGTGCGGCTGCAACGGCGTGTGCAAGGGCACCATCGTCAAGGCGATCCAGGAACACGGCTTGTTCACCCTCGACGAGGTGCGCAAGCACACCAAGGCGTCGAGCTCCTGCGGCTCCTGCACCGGCCTGGTCGAGCAGATCCTCGCCTCGACGATCGGCGGCGCCTACCAGCCGGCCGACTCGAAGAACAAGGCGGTGTGCGGCTGCACCGACCATTCCCACGGCGACGTGCGCAAGGCGATCAAGGATCACAAGCTGCTGTCCGTCGCCGAGGCGCAGAAATTCCTCGACTGGAAAACGCCCAACGGCTGCGCCACCTGCCGCCCGGCGCTCAACTATTACTGCATCTCCACCTGGCCCCACGAGGCCATCGACGATCCGCAGAGCCGTTTCATCAACGAGCGCGCCCACGCCAACATCCAGAAGGACGGCACCTATTCGGTGGTGCCGCGGATGTGGGGCGGCCTGACCACCCCGGACGAACTGCGCGCCATCGCCGATGCGGCCGAGAAGTACAAGGTGCCGACCGTCAAGGTCACCGGCGGCCAGCGCATCGACCTGCTCGGCGTGAAGAAGGAAGACCTGCCGGCGATGTGGGAAGACTTCGCCAAGGCCGGCATGTGCTCCGGCCACGCCTACGGCAAGAGCCTGCGCACCGTGAAGACCTGCGTCGGCGCCGAGCACTGCCGCTTCGGCACCCAGCGCTCGATGGACCTGGGCGTCAAGCTCGAGAAGATGCTGTTCGGCATGTGGAGCCCCCACAAGGTCAAGCTGGCGGTGTCCGGCTGCCCGCGCAACTGTGCCGAATCGGGCATCAAGGACATCGGCGTGATCGGCGTCGATTCCGGCTACGAGCTGTACATCGGCGGTAACGGCGGCATCAAGACGGAAGTCGCCCAGTTCTTCTGCAAGGTGAAGGACGACGACGAGGTGATGGAATACGGCGGCGCCTTCATCCAGCTCTACCGCGAGGAAGGCTTCTACCTCGAGCGCACCTGCCACTACCTCGAGCGGGTCGGCATGGAACACATCAAGCAGAACGTGCTGGAAGACGCCGGCAAGCGCAAGGCGCTCTACGAGAAGCTGCTCTTCGCGCTGCAGAACTACAAAGACCCGTGGGCCGAGATTTTCGAGGACAAGTCCGGCGGCAAGCTCAAACGCGATTTCGAACTCATCAAGGTATAAGGCCCCCATCATGAGCAACTGGAAAAGAATCTGCGCGGTCGGGGATGTACCCATCCTCGGCTCCCGCGTGGTGGAAAGCGAAGGCCACGGCCGCATCGCGGTGTTCCGCAACGCCGCCGACGAAGTCTTCGCGGTGCACGACAAGTGCCCCCACAAGGCCGGCCCCCTGTCCCAGGGCATCGTCCACGGCAAGACCGTCACCTGCCCGCTGCACAGCTGGAAAATCCAGCTCGAAGACGGCCAGGTGGTGGCGCCCGACGTGGGCTGCGTCAAACACTTCCCGGTCAAGGTGGAAAACGGCGAGATCTTCCTCGACCTGTAAGCCACTCCCCGTATCCCCGCAACACCCGTCCGGCAGCGCCCACGAGGCGCCGCCAGGGCCCACTCGTCCCCAGGAGTCCATAATGGATCGCAAATCATTCCTCAAGGCCGGCCACACCCCGACGCTGCTGGCCGCCTTCCTGTACTTCGACCTGGCCTTCATGGTGTGGGTCATCCTCGGCCCGCTCGGCGTGCAGATCGCCAAGGATCTCGGCCTGTCCCACGCCCAGAAGGGTCTGATGGTCGCCACGCCGGTGCTGGCCGGCGCCCTTCTGCGCCTCGTGATGGGCGTGCTGGTGGATCACCTCAAGCCCAAAATGGCCGGCGCCATCGGCCAGGTCATCGTGCTCGCCGCGCTGGCCGTGGCCTGGCAATTCGGCATCCACAGCTACGAGCAGGTGCTGATCCTCGGCCTCTTCCTCGGCGTCGCCGGCGCCTCGTTCGCGGTCGCCCTGCCGCTGGCCTCCCGCTGGTATCCGCCCGAGCACCAGGGCACCGCGCTGGGCATTGCCGGCGCCGGCAACTCCGGCACGGCGCTGGCCGCCCTGTTCGGGCCGGGCCTGGCCGCCGCCTTCGGGTGGACCAACGTCTTCGGCCTGGCGCTGATCCCGCTGTCGATCGTCTTCGTGCTCTATCTGGTCATGGCCAAGGACGCGCCCGAGTGCCCGCCCGCCAAGTCCCTCACCGAGTACCTGAAAGTGCTGCAGGACAAGGACGCCTGGTGGTTCATGTTCTTCTACTCGGTGACCTTCGGCGGCTTCGTCGGCCTCGCCTCGTCGCTGACGATCTACTTCAACACCCAGTATGGCCTCGATCCGAAGATGGCCGGCTTCTTCACCGCCGCCTGCGTGTTCGCCGGTAGCCTGGTGCGCCCCATCGGCGGCAACGTGGCCGACCGCATCGGCGGCATCAAGAGCCTCACCGTGATGTACGTCTTCGCCGCGATCTTCCTCGCCATCGTCAGCTTCGGCCTGCCCGAAGCGTGGCAGGCGCTGGCGGTGTTCGTGTGTGCGATGCTGTCTCTCGGCATGGGCAACGGCGCGGTGTTCCAGCTCGTCCCGCAGCGCTTCCGCAAGGAGATCGGCGTGATGACCGGCCTGGTCGGCATGGCCGGTGGCGTCGGCGGCTTCTACCTCGCCTCGAGCCTCGGCTACAGCAAGCAGGTCACCGGCAGCTACCAGACCGGCTTCCTGATCTTCGCCGCGCTGGCCATCGCCGCGCTGGTCGGCCTCACCGCCGTCAAGAGCCGCTGGCGCACCACCTGGGGCGCACCGCACCTGACGACGGCGAAGATCTGACAGTCGCGGCGGGCGAGACGGGCGGAGCCGGCCGAAGGCTGCTACGCTCGCCCTCGCCCGCCCTGCTGGCCGCCCGTCACCCCCACCCGTCGCCACGCCCCATGCCCGCCCCTCACCCCCTTCGCGTCTCCCTCGGCTATTCGTCCCTCACCGGCCCGCGTCCGCGCAACGAAGATTTCTGCGGCGCCGCCACGCCGGAGGGGCAGGAACTCGACGCGAAGGGCATCCTGGCGGTCGTCGCCGACGGTGTCGGCGGCCACGCCAACGGGCGCGAGGCCTCGGAATACACCGTCCGCGGCCTGCTCTCCGACTACTACGCCACCCCCGACACCTGGGCGGTCAACAAATCCCTCGACACCGTCCTCGCCGCCCTCAACCGCTGGCTCGTCTCCCACGCCGCCCGCACCCGCGAAGCCGCCGGCATGGCCACGACGCTGTCTGCCGTCGTGCTGCGCGGCCGCCGCTACTACCTCGCCCACGTCGGCGACTCGCGCATCTACCGGCTGCGCGCCGGCAAGCTCGACCTGCTCACCACCGATCACGTCTGGGAGCACCCCGAACTCAAGAACGTCCTGTCGCGCGCGGTCGGCCTCGACGCCCACCTGTCGGTCGACTACGCCGACGGCGAGCTCGAAACCGGCGATGTCTTCGCGCTGATGAGCGACGGCGTGTGGGGCCAGCTCGGCGAGCGGCGGATCGCCGACATCCTGAAAGCCGAAAGCGACCCGCAGGAAGCCGCCGTCCGCCTCGCGACGAGCGCCGAAGACGGCGGCAGCCAGGACAACTGCACCGCCCTGGTACTCACCATCGATGCGTTGCCGCCCGACCGCCTGCACGACAACATCGCCCGCCTGACCCGTCTGCCGCTGCCGCCACGCCTCAAGCCCGGCCAGCAGATCGACGGCCTGACCGTCGACGCGCTGCTCCACGAATCGGTCGCCACCCTGCTCTACCGCGTCCGCGACGCCAAAGGCCAGGCCCGCGTCTTCAAGACCCTGCGCCCCGAACACAACGACGCCGAAGCCGCCGCCGCGCTGGCCCACGAGGAATGGCTCGCCCGCCGGGTGAACGACGCCTGGTTTCCCCAGGTCGTCCCGCACCCCGAGCGCAGCCACCTCTACTACCTGATGAGCTGGCACGACGGCGCCACGCTCAAGGCCCGCCTCGACAACGGCCACCGCTTCGGCACCGGCGAAGTGGCCGAACTGGGCGCCCGCATCCTCAAGGGTCTGGCCAGCCTGCACCGGCTGTCGATCATCCACCGCGACATCAAGCCCGACAACCTGCACCTCGACGCCGAAGGCCGCCTGCGCATCCTCGATCTGGGCGTCGCCGCCTCCGACGCCCGCGCCGACGGCCAGAAGTTCGAGGAAATCAACAACCCCGGCACCCCCAGCTACATGGCGCCCGAGCTCTACGGCCCCGAGCCCGCCGCCAACGAACAGACCGATCTCTACGCCGTCGGCGTCACCCTCTACGAACTGCTGACCCGCAAATACCCCTACGGCGAGATCGAACCGTTTCAGGTTCCCAAGTTCGGCGACCCGGTGCCGCCGACCCGCTACCGCCCCGACATCCCGGCCTGGCTCGAGGCGGTGCTGCTGAAGGCCGTCGCCCGCGAACCGAAGGCCCGCTTCGAAACCGCCGAGGAATTCCT
>SSSX01000544.1 GCA_015657735.1 Zoogloeaceae bacterium | reverse complement strand
GCTGCGGTAGATGCGGGTCGCGACCGAGACGATGATCTGCACGTCGGCGGGCGGGATGCCGGGCAGGCGTTCGCGGACGACGCGGTAGGCGAGGTGTTCGAGGGTCTGGCCGTTCCAGGCGTTGGCGGGGTCGAAGAAGGGCTCGATGAGGGCGTAGGCCTGATCCACCAGTTCGCGCAGGGCGAGGTTCTTGCGGCGTTCGGGAACGGTACTCACGGCGGCTTCCGTTGATGGGCAGGCGCGGATGATAACCCACGGCCCGGTCCGCATCGGGCTGGCGTGCCTGCCGCTGCCGGTGGGCACGCCGCCGCCGAAGCCCTAACATGACGGCCTTGCCGCCCGGAGAACGCCGATGCCCTGCTGGCTGATGAAATCCGAACCCGATGACGTTTCGATCGACGCTCTGGCCGCCTGCCCCGGCCAGAGCGTGCCGTGGTACGGCGTGCGCAACTACCAGGCACGCAACTTCATGCGCGATGCGATGCGCGTCGGCGACGGCGTGCTGTTCTACCATTCGGGCTGCGCCGAGCCGGGCATCGCCGGGATTGCACGGGTTGCCGCGACGGCCTACCCGGACGCCACCCAGTTCGATCCGGCGAGCAAGTATTTCGACCCGAAAGCGTCCCCCGACAACCCGCGCTGGGTTCACGTCGATGTGCAGTTCGTGCGCCGGACGCGTCTCGTGGGTTTGCCCGAATTGCGCAGCCACCCCGAACTCGCCAACATGCGCGTCCTTGCCCGCGGCAACCGGCTGTCGATCACGCCGGTCGCGGCGGACGAATGGCGCTTCATCGTCGGGCAGCTGCTCGGCGCAACCGATCTGCAGGACTGGAAATGATCATCGGAATCGAATGGCTGGCCGCCTACCTGGCGCTCGGCGCCTTCGTGGGTTTTTTTGCCGGGCTGCTCGGCGTGGGCGGCGGCGCGATCATGGTGCCGATGCTGACCACCTTCTTCGCCGCCCAGGGCTTTCCGAAGGAGCACCTGGTGCATCTGGCGCTGGGCACCTCGATGGCCGGCATCGTGATCACCTCGATCTCCAGCCTGCGCGCCCACCATGCCCACGGCGCGGTGCGCTGGGACATCGTGAAGGGCGTCGCCCCCGGCGTGCTGGCCGGCACCTTTGCCGGCACCTTCGTCGCGGCGCGGGCGCCGACCACGCCGCTGGCGGTGTTCTTCGCGTGTTTCACGGCCTACGTGGCGGTGCAGATGGTCCTCAACGTCAAGCCCAAGCCGACCCGCGAACTGCCCGGAATGGGCGGTCTGATGGCGGTCGGCGCCGGCATCGGCGGCATTTCGTCGCTGGTGGCGATCGGCGGCGGTTCGCTGTCGGTGCCGTTCATGACGTGGTGCAACGTCAAGGTGCACAACGCCATCGGTACCTCGGCGGCCATCGGCCTGCCCATTGCGGTGGCCGGTGCGCTGGGCTATCTGATCAACGGCTGGGCGGCTCAGGGGCTGCCGGACTGGTCGGTGGGTTTTGTCTACCTGCCGGCGCTGGTGCTGATCAGCCTGCTGTCGAGTTTTACCGCCCCGGTCGGCGCGCGGCTCGCCCACCGGCTGCCGGTGGCGACGCTGAAGAAGATCTTCGCCGCCGTGCTGGTGGTGCTGTCGGCCAAGATGCTGCACACCGTGCTGGCGGGCTGAGGCGGAAGGCGGGCGCAGCGGTGCGTCCGCCGGTTGTCAGCGCCCCTTGAACGCCGGCGCGCGCTTGGCGAAGAAGGCGTCCAGGCCTTCCTGGTAATCCTCGGTGGCGAGAAAGTCGAAGGCGGCGCGCTTTTCGTCCGCGCTGAGCGGCGTGCCTTGCATCAGCCGCTGCACCCACTGCTTGTGCCAGCGGGCCACCAGCGGCGCGCCGTTGAGGATGCGGGCGGCGGTGGCGAGGGCTTCCCGTTCCACTTCCTCGTCGTCGACGACACGCGTCAGCAGGCCCTTGGCCAGCGCTTCGCGGGCGCCGAGGATGCGCCCTTCGAGCAGGATTTCCAGCAGTACCGCCGGGCCGACCAGTTCGAGCAGGCCGGCCATCTCCCCCGGATACATCGAAAAACCCAGCTTGTTGATCGGCGCCCCGAAGCGGCTCGATTCGCCGGCGATGCGGATGTCGCAGCAGCCGGCGATTTCCAGTCCGCCGCCGACGCAGGCGCCGCGTATCATCGCCACGGTGGGCACCGGGCAGGCGCGTATCGCGTCGAGGGCGGCGGCGACGAGTTCCTCGTGATAGTGCAGCGCGTCGTCCACGGTGGCGCGCACGACGAGGAACTCCTCGATGTCGCCGCCGGCCGCGAAAGCCTTGTCGCCGGCGCCGCGCAGCACCACGCAGCGCACCTCCGGGTCGGCGTTGATGGCGCTCATGTGGCGCTGCAGCGCGCGCCACATGCCGGCATCGACGGCGTTGAGCTTGTCCGGGTTGGCGAGGGCCAGGGTGGCGACGCCAGCGTGCTGGCTGAAAAGGATTTCACCGGGCATGGGGAGTGTTCCGTCGGCGTGGCTGGGAGGAGGCGGAGGGTGGGTGTCGCAGTGCAAAAAAATCCCATACGTTATGGTATGGGGTCTTGTGTATGTTATATCATCTCGCCGGGCGTTGTAATGGCGCGGCTACGCCCTGCCTGAAGCACCAGATATAGAAGAAGATTCGTTCCGATCGCCGTCCGCAGCAATCCAACAGGCAGATCGCGCCGAAACCACTTGACTTTCCAAAGGGAGGGAAAAAATGTCGAGCTCATCGTCTCAGAGTGCGGTCTACGCACGCATCAGACGCAACCCCCGGTTCGCCGAACTGGTTGCCAAGCGCCAGGGCTTCGCGACCATTCTGTCGGTGATCGTGCTGACGATCTTCTACGGTTTCTTCATGGTCGTGGCTTTTCAGCCGCAAGTGATCGGCCAGCGTCTGTCCGAAGGCTCCTATCTCACGGTCGGGATCGCGGTCGAGCTGTTCATGTTCATCTTTTTCTGGGTGCTCACCGCCGTCTACGTGAAGCGCGCCAACGGCGAGTTCGACGCAATGACCGCCGAAATCATCCGCGACGCATCGAAGGAGGTGAAGTGATGCTGGCCCGTCTGAATCTGGCGCTGCTGGCGCTGCTTGCCCCGACGCTGTCCTTCGCCGGTGACGCGATTTCCGCCACCGAGAAACAGCCCCTCAACCTGCACGCCATCGGGATGTTCGTGCTGTTCGTCTCGATGACCCTCGGCATCACCTACTGGGCGGCCGGGCGCACCAAGTCGGCGGCCGACTTCTACACCGCCGGCGGCGGCATCACCGGTTTCCAGAACGGCCTGGCGATCGCCGGCGACTACATGTCGGCGGCGACGCTGCTGGGTCTCACCGCGCTGGTCTACACCAAGGGCGTCGATGGCTACATCTACATGATCGCCTTCTTCGCCGGCTGGCCGATCATCCTGTTCCTGATGGCCGAGCGCCTGCGCAACCTGGGCAAGTTCACGTTTGCCGACATCACCTCCTACCGCCTCAACCAGGGCAAGGTGCGCACGATGGCGGCGGTGTCGTCGCTGACCGTGGTGTGCTTCTACCTGGTGGCCCAGATGGTCGGCGCCGGCCAGCTCATCAAGCTGCTGTTCGGCCTCGACTACACCATCGCCCTGTTCGTCGTCGGCGCGTTGATGATGGTGTACGTGACCTTCGGCGGCATGGTTGCCACCACCTGGGTGCAGATCATCAAGGCCTGCATGCTGCTGGCGGGCGGCACGCTGGTGATGATCCTTGCCATGTCGCAGTTCGGCTTCAGCTTCGAGAACCTGATGACCAAGGCCATCTCGGTGCATAGCCTGGGCGAGAAGATCCTGTTCCCCGGCTCGCTGCTGCCGGATCCGGTCACCGCGCTGTCGCTGGGCCTCGGCCTGATGTTCGGCACCGCCGGCCTGCCGCACATCCTGATGCGCTTCTTCACCGTGACCAACGCCAAGGAAGCGCGCAAGTCGGTGCTCTACGCGTCCGGTTTCGTGGCCTACTTCTTCAACGTGATCCTGCTGATGGGTCTCGCCGCGATCATCATCGTCGGCCAGAACCCCGACTTCTTCGAAGGCGGCAAGATCGGCGGCAAGATCGTCGGCGGCGGCAACATGGTGGCGATGCACCTCGCCAAGGCGGTGGGCGGCAACCTGCTGCTCGGCTTCCTGTCGGCGGTGGCCTTCGCCACCATCCTGGCGGTGGTGTCGGGTTTGGCGCTGGCCGGCGCGGCGTCGATCTCCCACGACATCTACGCCCGCGTGATCCGCAAGGGCAAGGCCACCGAGACCGAAGAGCTGCGCATCTCCAAGCTGTCGTCGATCGGCCTCGGCCTGGTGGCGATCGTGCTCGGCATCCTGTTCGAGAAGATGAACGTGGCCTTCATGGTGGCGCTGGCCTTCGGCATCGCGGCTTCGGCCAACTTCCCGGTGCTGATCCTGTCGATGTACTGGAAAGGCCTGACGACCCGTGGCGCGGTGATCGGCGGCTACGTCGGCCTGGTGGCGGCGGTGCTGTTCGTGCTGCTCTCCAAGTCGGTGTGGGTGACCGTGCTGGGCAATGCGCAGGCGTTGTTCCCGTACGACCAGCCGGCGCTGTTCTCGATGCCGCTGGCGTTCCTGGTGACGATTGTCCTGTCCAAGCTCGACAACAGCGCCGAGGCCCAGGCCGAACGCGCCGCCTTCGAAGACCAGTACGTGCGTGCCCAGACCGGTTTCGGCGCTGCCGACGCCAGCAGCCACTGACACTGCGTGTGGCGGCGCCCTGCGGGGCGCCGGGCAGAAAAAAGCGAACCCCCGCCGGGCCATGCCGGGCGGGGGTTTTTGTTTTTTGTGTGGCGTGTGGCGAACCGGGCCGGGTGCGCGTCAGGTGCCGGGTTCGCGGCGGGCGATCTTGGCCAGCGCCCGGCGGCCGCTCGAGATGTGCTCGCGCATCGTCCGTTCGGCGCCGGCGACGTCGCGGCGGACGAGGGTGTCGAGGATCGTCCGGTGCTCGGCGAGGGACTGCTCCAGCCGGCCTTCGCTGAACAGCGAATAGTGGCGGGACAGCCGGATGACCTTGCGCAGATCGGAAATCGCCTGGGTCAGCCAGCGGTTGTCGGCGATCAGCTGGACTTCGTGGTGGAAAGCCTGGTTGGCGTCGAAGAAGCCGTCGATATCCCGCGCCGCGGCGGCGCGCTCGAGATCGTCGTGGATCGCCCGCAGCCGCGTGAAGTCGGCCTCGCTGGCCTTGCGTGCCGAATCGGCGGCGCACTGGCCTTCGAGCAGGGCCATGACCGAGAAGATCTCGTCCAGGTCGCGTTCCGAAATCTCGGTGACGTAGCAGCCGCGGCGCGGCTTGAGGGTCACCAGCCCCTCCGAGGCCAGCACTTTCAGGGCTTCGCGCAGCGGGGTGCGGGAGATGCCGTAAGCGGCGGCGATGGCCTGCTCATCGACCCACGTACCGGGCGGCAGTTCGTGGGAAAAGATGCGCTGGCGCAGGCGTTCGGCGACTTCCTGGTAGAGGGCGAGGGGGGCGATGCGGCCGGCGTTCATGGGCGGGGCGGACGAAGAGCGCGATGAGGTGGTTTCGGGTATTGCATCCATAATTATGGATAAAGTATTATCTCGTGGATAGCAAGTCAAGTTCCTGCGCAGGAAGTCATCTTTGTGGGGCCCGGAGGTTTCGGCTGTCCGGACTTATAAAACAGAGGGAGGGAGAAAACTGTCCGCGCAGGGCACGGCACCCGGCCGTGGCCAAGGGCCACGGCCGGTCCTGTCGTCCGGAAGGTCGTGATCGATCGGCCGGCTTGCGACACAAGGGCGCTTCAGGCCTTGAAGAAAAACGTCTGCACGACACGAACCGGCCGTCCGGCGGCCAGTAACCCAAACCGAGGTCAGAACCATGGCGAACAACAACGAACCGAGCTTCCCCCAACCCGATCTGGCCGCCTGGAACAAGGCTGCCGCCAAGTCGGCGCCCGAGGGCGACGTTTCCAAGTTGAACTGGGTCACGCCGGAAGGCATCACCGTCAAGCCGCTGTATACCGCGGCCGATCTCGCCGGCCTCAAGTACGCCGACACCCTGCCGGGTTTCGAGCCCTTCCTGCGCGGCCCGCAGGCGACGATGTACGCCGCCCGGCCGTGGACCATCCGCCAGTACGCCGGCTTCTCGACCGCCGAGGCGTCCAACGCCTTCTACCGCAAGGCGCTGGCCGCCGGCGGCCAGGGCGTGTCGGTGGCCTTCGATCTGGCCACCCACCGCGGCTACGACTCGGACAATCCCCGCGTGGTCGGCGATGTGGGCAAGGCCGGGGTGGCGATCGATTCGGTCGAAGACATGAAGATCCTCTTCGACGGCATTCCGCTCGACAAGATTTCGGTGTCGATGACCATGAACGGCGCCGTGCTGCCGATCCTCGCCGGCTACATCGTCGCCGCCGAGGAGCAGGGCGTCAGCCAGGAGAAGCTGTCCGGGACCATCCAGAACGACATCCTCAAGGAGTTCATGGTCCGCAACACCTACATCTACCCGCCGACGCCGTCGATGAAGATCATCGCCGACATCTTCCAGTACACGTCGGCCCACATGCCCAAGTTCAACAGCATCTCGATCTCGGGCTACCACATCCAGGAGGCGGGCGCCAACCAGGCCATCGAGCTGGCCTTCACGCTGGCCGACGGCGTCGAATACGTGCGCACCGGCATCAAGTCGGGGATGGACGTGGATACCTTCGCCGGCCGCCTGTCCTTCTTCTGGGCGGTGGGCATGAACTTCTACCTCGAGATCGCCAAGATGCGCGCCGCGCGCATGCTGTGGTGGCGCCTGATGAAGCAGTTCGAGCCGAAGAGCCAGAAGTCCATGATGCTGCGCACCCACAGCCAGACTTCCGGCTGGTCGCTGACCGAGCAGGACCCGTACAACAACGTCGTGCGCACCACCATCGAAGCGATGGCGGCGGTGTTCGGCGGCACCCAGTCGCTGCACACCAACGCGCTCGACGAAGCCATCGCGCTGCCGACCGAGTTCTCGGCGCGCGTCGCCCGCAACACGCAGATCATCATCCAGGAAGAAACCCACATCTGCAGCGTCGTCGATCCGTGGGCCGGTTCCTACATGATGGAGAAGCTGACCCAGGACATGGCCGACACGGCCTGGGCGCTGATCGAGGAAATCGAGGCGATGGGCGGCATGACCAAGGCCGTCGAATCCGGCTGGGCCAAGATGAAGGTCGAGGAATGCGCCGCCGAGAAGCAGGCCCGCATCGACTCCGGCAAGGACGTCATCGTCGGCGTGAACAAATACAAGCTCGCCAAGGAAGATCCGATCGACATCCTCGACATCGACAACCACGTCGTCCGCGAAGCGCAGGTCGAGCGTCTGGCCCGCATCCGCGCGATGCGCGATCAGGCGCAGGTCGATGCCGCGCTGGCGGCGCTCACCGAATCGGCGAAGAGCGGCCAGGGCAACCTGCTCGACCTCGCCGTCAAGGCGGTGCGCCTGCGCGCCACCGTCGGTGAAATCTCCGACGCGCTGGAGGTCGTCTTCGGCCGCTACCGCGCCAACCCGCAGGCCGTCACCGGCATCTACGGCTCGGTGGTCGAGGGCAACGAGGACTGGCAGGCGCTGAAGGCCGACATCGACGCCTTCATCGCCGAGGAAGGCCGCCGCCCGCGCATCATGATCGCCAAGCTCGGCCAGGACGGCCACGACCGCGGCGCCAAGGTGGTGGCCTCGGCCTTCGCCGATCTCGGTTTCGACATCGACATCGGCCCGCTCTTCCAGACGCCCGAAGAAGCCGCCCGTCACGCCGTCGAGAACGACGTCCATGCGGTGGGTTGCTCCAGCCTCGCGGCCGGCCACAAGACGCTGGTGCCGGCCGTCATCAAGGCCCTGAAAGACCAGGGCGCCGACGACATCATCACCTTCGTCGGTGGCGTGATCCCGGCACAGGACTACGACGCGCTGTACCAAGCCGGCGCCGCCGGCATCTTCGGGCCCGGCACGCCGATCCCGAGCGCCGCCCGCGAAGTGCTCAAGCAGATCCGCGCCGCGCGCAAGGCCTGAACGGCAGCTGACCATTCGACACGCGCCGGCGCAGGCCGGCGCGCCGTCCATTGACGAATCCGATGAACATGTCCGACGACCTCCCGCAGCGCGATGCCGCCGACCAGGCTCTGGTCGACGGCGTGCTCAGGCACCAGCTGCGCCCGCTCGCCAAGACGATCACGCTGATCGAATCGCAACGGCCCGACCACAAGGCGCGCGCCCGCCACGTGCTCGAAGGGCTGCTGCCGCACAGCGGGCGCTCGATGCGGGTCGGCATCTCGGGCGTGCCGGGGGTCGGCAAGTCCACTTTCATCGAGGCGCTGGGCCTTTACCTCATCGAGCGCGGCCACAAGGTGGCGGTGCTGGCGGTGGACCCGTCGTCGAGCGTCACCGGCGGATCGATCCTCGGCGACAAGACGCGCATGGAGCTGCTGTCGCAGCGTACCGAAGCTTTCATCCGGCCGAGCCCGTCGGCGGGCAGCCTGGGCGGCGTCGCCGAGAAGACCCGCGAGGCGATGCTGGTCTGCGAGGCGGCCGGTTTCGACGTGATCATCGTCGAGACGGTCGGCGTCGGCCAGTCCGAAACCGCGGTGGCCGGCATGACCGACATCTTCTGCCTGCTCCAGCTGCCCAACGCCGGCGACGACCTGCAGGCGATCAAGAAGGGGATCATGGAGATCGCCGACCTGATCGTCATCAACAAGGCCGACATCAATCCCCAGGCGGCCAGCGTCGCCCGCTCGCAGATCCGCAGCGCGCTCGGCATGCTGCGCCACGCCTCGCCGAACTGGACGCCACCGGTGCTGATGCTTTCCGCGTTACAAAAACAGGGCATCGCGGAATTCTGGACTACCATTGGCGATTACCGTGCGGCGATGCAGGCCAGCGGTGAATTCGACGCCCGTCGCCGTCACCAGGCGCGGGCCTGGATGTGGGAACTGATCGACCAGGGCCTGCGCGCCCGGTTCGCGAGTCACGCCCGGGTGCAGCAGGATCTGCCCGGTTTGCAGGCGGCCGTGGAGGCCGGCCAGACGACGCCGTCGGCCGCTGCGATGCGGCTGCTCGGCCATCTGGGCTGAAATACAAAATTGAATTATTGACTGGAGGCTGTAAATGCACGACATCATCCACCAGCTGGAAAAGAAGCGCGAAGCGGCCCGCCTCGGTGGCGGCGAAAAGCGCATTGCCGCCCAGCATGCCAAGGGTAAGCTCACCGCCCGCGAACGCATCGAACTGCTGCTCGACCCCAATTCCTTCGAGGAATGGGACATGTTCAAGGAACACCGCTGCATCGACTTCGGCATGGATCAGTCCGAGAAGACCCCGAGCGACGGCGTGGTGGTCGGCTACGGCACCATCAACGGCCGCCTGGTTTTCGTGTTCAGCCAGGATTTCACGGTGTTCGGCGGCTCGCTGTCGGAAACCCACGCCGAGAAGATCTGCAAGGTCATGGACCAGGCGATGAAGGTCGGTGCGCCGGTGATCGGCCTCAACGACTCGGGCGGCGCGCGCATCCAGGAAGGCGTCGCCTCGCTGGGCGGCTATGCCGACGTGTTCCAGCGCAACGTGATGGCTTCCGGCGTGGTGCCGCAGATCTCGATGATCATGGGCCCGTGCGCCGGCGGTGCGGTGTATTCGCCGTCGATGACCGACTTCATCTTCATGGTGAAGGATTCGTCTTACATGTTCGTGACGGGCCCCGAGGTCGTCAAGACCGTGACCCACGAAGACGTGACCGCCGAGGAGCTGGGCGGCGCGGTGACCCACACCACCAAGTCCGGTGTGGCCGACCTGGCCTTCGAGAACGACGTCGAAGCGCTGTCGATGCTGCGCCGCTTCATGAACTTCCTGCCGGCCAACAACCGCGAACAGCCGCCGGTCACCCCGACCAACGACCCGGTCGACCGTTTCGATTACTCCCTCGACACCCTGGTGCCGGACAACGCCAACAAGCCGTACGACATGAAGGAGCTGATCGTCAAGATTGTCGACGACAACGACTTCTTCGAACTGCAAGCCGACTACGCCAAGAACATCATCGTCGGTTTCGGGCGCATCGCCGGCAACCCGGTCGGCATCGTCGCCAACCAGCCGCTGGTGCTGGCCGGCTGCCTGGACATCAAGTCGTCGATCAAGGCCGCCCGCTTCGTGCGTTTCTGCGACGCCTTCAACATTCCGGTCGTCACCTTCGTCGACGTTCCGGGCTTCATGCCGGGCACCATCCAGGAATACGGCGGCATCATCAAGCATGGCGCCAAGCTGCTCTACGCCTACGCCGAGTGCACCGTGCCGAAGGTTACCGTGATCACCCGCAAGGCTTACGGCGGTGCGTATGACGTGATGAGCTCCAAACACCTGCGCGGCGACGTCAATCTGGCCTGGCCGTCGGCCGAAATCGCGGTGATGGGCCCCAAGGGCGCCGTCGAAATCATCTTCCGCGAAGAAAAGAACGATCCGGCCAAGCTCGCCGAGCGCGAGGCCGAGTACAAGGAAAAGTTCGCCAACCCGTTTGTGGCCGGTGCGCGCGGCTTCATCGACGACGTCATCATGCCCCACGCCACCCGCAAGCGGATCGCCCGCTCGCTGGCCATGCTGAAGGACAAGCAGCTCGACAACCCGTGGCGCAAGCACGGCAACATTCCGCTGTGATCGCCGAGGACGCCAACACATGTTTACCAAGATCCTGATTGCAAACCGCGGCGAAATCGCCTGCCGCGTCATCAAGACCGCCCGCAAGATGGGCATCCAGACCGTCGCCGTCTATTCCGAGGCCGACAAGGACGCCCTCCACGTCGACCTCGCCGACGAGGCCGTGTGCATCGGCCCGGCGGCGTCGAAAGAGTCGTACCTGGTCATGGACAAGATCATCGCCGCCTGCAAGGAGACCGGCGCCCAGGCGGTCCACCCCGGTTACGGCTTCCTGTCCGAGAACGCCGAGTTCTCGCGCCGTCTCGAAGAAGAAGGCATCAAGTTCATCGGCCCGAAGCACTACTCGGTCGCCAAGATGGGCGACAAGATCGAGTCCAAGAAGCTCGCCATCGCCGCCGAGGTCAACACCATCCCCGGCTACAACGATGCGATCTCCGGTCCGGACGAAGCGGTCAAGATCGCCCAGGGCATCGGCTATCCGGTGATGATCAAGGCCTCCGCCGGTGGCGGCGGCAAGGGTCTGCGCGTGGCCTACAACGACGCCGAAGCCTTTGAGGGCTTTTCCTCGTGCGTCAACGAAGCGCGCAACTCCTTCGGCGACGACCGCGTCTTCATCGAAAAATACGTGCTCGAGCCGCGCCACATCGAAATCCAGGTGCTCGGCGACTCGCACGGCAATTATGTTTACCTGAACGAGCGCGACTGTTCGATCCAGCGCCGTCACCAGAAGGTCATCGAGGAGGCGCCGAGCCCCTTCGTCGATGCCGAGATGCGCAAGGCGATGGGCGAGCAGGCGGTGGCGCTGGCCCGCGCGGTGAATTACGAATCGGCAGGCACGGTCGAGTTCGTGGTCAGCGGCGCGACCAAGGAG
This sequence comes from Zoogloeaceae bacterium, assembly GCA_015657735.1. Classification (GTDB taxonomy): domain Bacteria; phylum Pseudomonadota; class Gammaproteobacteria; order Burkholderiales; family Rhodocyclaceae; genus Zoogloea. The sequence continues at coordinate 7,392 of SSSX01000544.1, read as the reverse complement.
TTCTACTTCCTCGAGATGAACACCCGCCTGCAGGTGGAACATCCGGTCACCGAACTGATCACCGGCCTCGACCTCGTCGAGCAGATGATCCGCGTCGCCTACGGCGAGAAGCTGCCGCTGACCCAGGCCGACGTGCAGATCAATGGCTGGGCGATGGAGTGCCGGATCAACGCCGAAGATCCGTTCCGCGGCTTCCTGCCGTCCACCGGCCGGCTGGTCAAGTTCCTGCCGCCGAAGGAAATCCCGGGTCAGGTGCGCGTCGATACCGGCGTTTACGACGGTGGCGAGATCTCGATGTTCTATGACTCGATGATCGCCAAGCTGATCGTCCACGGCTCCACCCGCGAGCAGGCCATCGCCCGCATGCGCGATGCGCTGAACGCCTTCGTGATCCGTGGCATCTCGTCGAACATCCCGTTCCAGGCCGCGCTGATGCAGCATCCGCGCTTCCAGTCCGGCATCTTCGACACCGGCTTCATCGCCAAGGAATATCCGAAGGGTTTTGACGCCTCGATGGTGCCCCACGACGATCCGGCGCTGCTGGTTTCCGTCGCCGCCTACGTCTATCGCGCCTTCACCGACCGTGCCGCGTCGATCTCCGGCCAGCTGCAGGGCCATGAGCGCATCGTCGACGACCACTGGATGGTCGTCCGCCTGAACAAGGACGGCAATGAGCACCACCCGGTGATCGCCCGCCCGGTTCACGGCGGCTACCACATCGAGTACAAGGGCGAGCACTACGAGATCCTGTCCGACTGGAAACTCGGCGCATCGCTGTTCAACGGCACCTGCAACGGCGAGCCCTTCACGCTGCAGGTCGAGCGTCACAAGATCAAGTACAGCCTGTTCCACTGGGGCACCCGCGCCGACTTCATGGTCATGAGCGCGCGTGCCGCCGAACTGCTGGCGCTGATGCCCGAGAAGCTGCCGCCCGACCTGTCCAAGTTCCTGCTCTCGCCGATGCCCGGCCTGCTGCGCGAAGTGTCGGTCAAGGTCGGCCAGGACGTGAAGGCCGGCGAGAAGCTGGCGGTCATCGAAGCCATGAAGATGGAAAACATCCTCAAGGCCGACCAGGATTGCAAGGTGAAGAAGATTGCCGCGGCGGCCGGCGAAAGCCTGTCGGTGGACCAGATCATCATCGAGTTCGAATAAGCCCGGGCAAGGCGCCGCCGGGCGATCTCCCGCCCGGCGCGCGCCGACAGATTTCGTTCGATGGGGAGGGAGACCCGTCCTTCGGGGCGGGTTCCTGTCGAGGGACTGGGGTCGTCTTTGGGCGACCCCTTTTTTATGTCCGGTGCGCGCCGTCGCCGCCAGCGTGGCGCCGGACTGCCCAAGCCGGATGGCGAGGGGTACACTCTAAAAAACAAATATCCAGTATTCCCGTGCTGAAAAAAGCCATTCTTGGCGTTTTTGTGATTTTTGCGATGTCGGCGCCGCTGGCTCCCGCCGAGGCTGCCGAGCGGGCGCTCCGGGTCGCGGTGCTCAGTCATTCGCCGCCGATGTCCTACGTCGATGCGTCGGGCGAACTGACCGGTTTCAACGTCGAGATCATGCTGGCCCTGTGCGACGCGATGGCGGTGCGCTGCGAGCCGGTCGGCGTGACCCTCGACCGGGTTGTCGACGGGGTCGCGGCCGGGGACTTCGACTTTGCCGCGGTAAGCCTGTTGGCGACGCCCGAAAGGCGGGCGCGGGTCGCGATGACCAAACCCTACTACCGCTCGTTCAGCGTCTGGTTTGCCCGCCCCGCTGTGAAACCGGGGGCCGGGCGGGTCGGCCTGGTCCGCGGTGGCGCCCAGGCCCGCTATGCGCAGGGCCACGGCTGGGCCACGCTGATGCTCGACACCCACGACGCGGTGATCGCCGCGCTGGCGGCCGGCACCGTCGATGCGACCCTGCTGCCGATGCCCACCGCGCTGGCGATCCAGCAGGATGTGCGGATCCGTGCCCTCGGCTTGACGACCACCGTGGTGCAGGACGCCGAGCTGAGCGGCGACGTGTGCCTGAGCGTCAACCCGCGTGACCCGGCGCTGCTCGAGCGGCTCAACGAGGCCATCGACCAGATCAAGCGCGACGGCCGCTTCGACCGCGCCAACTCGCGCTTCATCCCGTTCCGGCTCCAATGACGGTCGCCGACGAGCGCTCCGGGCAGGCCGGCGGCCACGTGGCGCCGGGCGGCCAGCGGCGCTGGCGCGCCGGGACCGTGTTCGGCACGCTCGGCATCGTGTTCGCGGCGCTGATGGTGATCCTGGTCGTCCTGCTGGCCGTCGATCAGCAGGTCGTCACCGCCGTCGCGGCACGCCTGCAGGGCGAGACGGTGCCGTGGACCCTCGAACGCCAGCGCCTCGGCCGCAACCTCGAAGCCTTGCGCCTCGAAGGTCTGCGCGTGCTGACCGCGCGGGATGCCGGCGGGCGCGACGAGGCGCTGTTCGTCGTGCGCATGCTGGCCGCCCAGCCGGGCGTCGGCGACGATCCGCGGGCGGCGGAGCTGGTCGCCGAGGTGGAAGGTTTTCTGACCCGGGTTGCCGGCGGCGCAGGGCGCTCCGACATGCTCGAATGGGAGGCCTTGTCGGCCCGCCTGCGCCTGCTCGCCGACGATCTGTCGGTCGAGGGCGGGCAGCGCGTGACGGTCGAACTCGAGCGCATGACGCGGGTCATGCGGCTGTCGCGCTACAAGCTGATGGTCAGCGTGCTGCTGATGGCGGCTTTTCTGGGCAGCTCGCTGTTCGTGCTGCGCTGGCTGCTGATCCTGCCGCTGCAGCGCATCCGCCGCGAGCTGTCGGCCCTCGACGGGCGCGCCGCACCGCCCGACATGCCGCTTGCCACGCTGGCCGAAATCCGGGCGGTCGGCGACGCGCTGGTGCGCTTCCATGCGACCTTGCGGGAGAACGAGGAGGTGCGTCGCAAACTCGAGCACCTGGCCACCACCGACGGCCTGACCGGGCTGTGCAACCGCCGCCATTTCATGGGGCTGGCCGCCGACGAACTGGCGCGGGCGGCCCGCTACCAGCGGCCGATCAGCGTGGCGATCGCCGATCTCGACCACTTCAAGCGCATCAACGACAGCTTCGGCCATGCCGTCGGCGACCAGATCCTGCAGGGCTTCGCGGCCCTCGTCGGCGACACGCTGCGTCAGACCGACCGGGTGTGCCGCTACGGCGGCGAGGAGTTCGCCTTCGTCTTTCCCGAGACCGCGCCCGACGAAGCTGCGCGGCTCGCCGACCGTCTGCGCGAGCGTCTGGCGGCGGCGCCGCTGCTGCTGGCCGACGGCCGGCAGGTGGCGGTGACCTTCAGCATCGGTCTGGCCGACGCGTCCGCCGGCACGCTCGAGGAGGGGCTGGCGCAGGCCGACCGGGCGCTCTACGCGGCCAAGGCGCGGGGCCGGAGCTGCACCGTCGTGGCCGAACCGCGCCGTCTTCAGCCGTAGCGCCGCGCCGCCTCGACCGCCAGCCCGGCGCCGATGCTGCCGAACAGGTCGCCCTCGACGCTGCGCGCCCGCGGCAGCTCGGCGGCGATGCGGGCCCGCAGTTGCGGCACGCCGCTGGCGCCGCCGGTGAAGTAGATGGTGTCGATCCGCTCGCGGCGGATGCCGGCCTGGTCGAGCAGTTCGCCGACCGTCGCCGCGACCCGGTCCACCAGGCTGCGGGTGGCGAGGCCGAAGGCGTCGGCGGTGATGTCGTGGAAGAGGCCCTGTTCGAGCCGGTCGAGGTGCAGGCGGGTGGCCGGGTCGGTGGACAGGTCGATCTTCGCCTGTTCCACCTGCAGCGCCAGCCAGTGGCCCTCGCGCTGGCCGATCAGGCGCGCCAGGCGGTCGAGTTCGCGGCGCGCCGCGGCGTCGCGGTAGATGTGCTGGAAGTCGGCAAAGGCCTGCCGGGTATAGGCGAAATTGATCGTGTGCCAGGTGGCGAGCTGAAAGAACAGCCCGGACGGGATTTCCGCGCCGCTCTTCATCAGCCCGCGGTAGCCGAGCAGCGGCATCACGCAGTCGAGCGACAGCGCGCGGTCGAAATCGGTGCCGCCGACGTGCAGGCCGGCGTTGCCAAGCAGGTCGTCGTGACGGTCGGGGCGTCCGGCGCGTGCCGGCGACAGCCGCGCCAGCGAGAAATCGGCGGTGCCGCCGCCGATGTCGGCGATCAGCACCAGCTCTTCGTGGCTGAGTCCGGCCTCGTAGTGCAGCGCCGCGCCGATCGGCTCGAACTGGAAACCGACCTCCTTGAAACCGACCTGCCGTGCGATGGCTTCCAGCGTGTCCTGGGCGCGCCGGTCGGCCTCGGGGTTGTCGTCGACGAAATGCACCGGACGGCCGAACACCGCCTGCTCGAAATGCCGCCCGGCCTGCGCCTCGGCCCGCCGCTTGAGTTCGCCGATGAAGCTGGCCAGCAGGTCGCGGTAGCGCAGCGCCCGCCCGCCGACCTCGGTGCTGCCGTCGATCAGGCTGCTGCCGAGCAGGCTCTTCAGCGCCCGCATCAGGCGCCCTTCGTAGCCTTCGAGATATTCCAGCAGCGCGTCGCGCCCATAATGGGTCGTCCCTTCGTCGGCGTTGAAGAACACCGCCGACGGCAGCGTCGGCTTGCCGTCTTCGAGGGGCAGCAGCGTCGGCGCGCCGGGCCGCAGCCAGCCGACGGTGGAGTTGGAGGTGCCGAAATCGATGCCGCAGGCGCGGGCGGGGGACAGGCTCATGGGCGGCGGGGCGGATGACGGCGCGGGGGCGTGGCGCAGGCAGGAGGGACGGACGTGGGGCGAGGTGCCGAAGCTATCATGTTTCGTGCCGGGGCTTCGGTGGTGCCGACGCGGCGCGCCGGCCTCAATCCTTTTTCAGCAGCGTCCCCAGCGCCGCGAACGGTGAATGCGTGGCGGCCTTGCCGGGCTGTTTGGCGCTCACGTTGCCCTGGGTGGCTTCGAGCTGGCGCTGGTGCTCGTTGTCGTGGCAGTAGAGGCACAGGAGTTCCCAGTTGCTGCCGTCGGGCGGGTTGTTGTCGTGATTGTGGTCGCGGTGGTGGACGGTCAGTTCGCGCAGGTTGGCGTGGATGAATTCGCGCGCGCAGCGGCCGCAGATCCACGGGTAGATCTTGAGTGCCTTCTCGCGGTAGCCCTCGGCGCGCTTGTCGGCGGCGCGGCGGGCTTCGAGGACGAGGCGGTCGAGTTTTTCGCTCATGGCGTGGCTCCGGCGGTGCGGCGGGCGAGGTCGGCGAGGGTCGCCTCGACGACCTCGGCGGCCTGCATCAGGGTCGCTTCGTCGATGATCAGCGGCGGGGCGAAGCGCAGCACGCTGTCGTGGGTGTCCTTGCTCATCACGCCGCGGGCGAGCAGCCATTCGGCGGCGGTGCGGGCGTTGATGCGGCGGGTGTCGAGCTCCATGCCGATCAGCAGGCCACGACCGCGGACCTCGCGGATCAGCGGGTTTTCGATGGCCTGCAGGCGGGCCAGGAACAGGGCGCCGAGGCGCGCCGCGCGTTCGGCGAGTTTCTCGTCGGCAAGCAGGGCCAGCGCTTCGGCGGCGACGGCGGCGGCCAGTGGGTTGCCGCCGAAGGTGGAGCCGTGGTCGCCGGGCTTGAAGACCTGCATCAGCGCCTCGTCGGCGAGGAAGGCCGAGGCCGGCAGCAGGCCGCCGCCGAGGGCCTTGCCGAGGATCACGCCGTCCGGGCGCACGCCGTCGTGTTCGCAGGCCAGCAGCTTGCCGGTGCGGCCGAGACCGGTCTGCACTTCGTCGGCGATCAGCAGCACGTCCCGTTCGCGGCACAGCGCGGCGCAGCGCGCCAGCCAGCCGGCCGGCGGGATGTTGATGCCGCCCTCGCCCTGGATCGGCTCGACGAGGAAGGCCGCGGTGTGGGGCGTGATGGCGGCTTCGAGCGCGGCGGCGTTGCCGAAGGGGATGCTGCGGAAGCCCGGCGCGAAGGGGCCGAAGCCGTCCCGGTACTGGGCTTCCGACGAGAAGCCGATGACGGTGGTGGTGCGGCCGTGGAAGTTGTTGGCGCAGACGATGATCTCGGCGAGACCTTCGGGCACGCCCTTGATCTTGTAGGCCCACTTGCGGGCGGCCTTGATGGCGGTTTCGACGGCTTCGACGCCGGTGTTCACCGGCAGCGCCTGATCGTAGCCGAGCAGCGCCGACAGGCGTTCGAGCATCAGCGGCAGGCGGTCGTTGGAATAGGCGCGGGAGGTGAGGGCGAGGCGCGAGGCCTGGTCGGCGAGGGCGCGCACGAGGCGTGGGTGGCTGTGGCCGAAGCTGACCGCCGAGTAGGCGCTCATCATGTCGAGGTAGCGGCGGCCCTCGACGTCCCACAGCCAGACGCCGTCGCCGCGCGAAAAGACGACCGGCAGCGGCGCGTAGTTGTGGGCGCCGAAGGTTTCCTCGCGGTGCCGCAGCTGGGCGGTGGTCGGGCCGAGGGCGGCGGCGGCGAGATTGACCACCCAGCGCGCGCCGCGGCCGTCGCGGTCGCGTTCGGGTACGTATTCGACGATCTCGAAGCCGACCAGGTCGGCGCAGTTGCGCAGGCCGTGGAGGACGTCGACGAGTTCCTGCGGGTCGAGGCCGTCGGGCACCAGGCAGGTGGTGGCCGGCAGCCGGGCGCAGTCCATCGCGTCGAGGTCGACCGACACGCCGAAGCCGGCAGTGCCGTCGCGGGCGATGCTCATCGCGTCGCACAGCACCGCCGACAGCCCGCGGGCCTCGATGTCGGCCATCGTGAATACCCGCACGCCGAGCCGTTCGAGCAGCACCGGCTCCTCGGGCTCCCACGAACGGGCGCCGACGACGACTACGTGGGTCGGGTCGAGGTGCGGGCCGGGCAGGCCGGTGAGGGCTTCGTCGCCGACGCCGAGCAGCGCCGCCAGCGGCATGCCGTGGATGTTGCCGCTGTGGGTGGTCTGCGGCGTGTGGGCGTCCAGGTGGGCGTCGATCCAGATCAGGCCGAGCTTGCCGCGCGGGGCCAGGCTGCGGGCGATGCCGCGCCAGGTGCCGGCGCCGATGACGTGGTCGCCGCCGAGGACGAGCGGGATCGCGTCGTCGCTGCGGATCGCCGCGACGGCGTCGGCGAGGTCGTGCAGCATCAGGCTGACCGCGCCGAGGCGTTCGCCCATCGGCGGGTGGGGCGGCTTGGGCGCGGAAGGTTCGAGCAGGGCCTGCCAGCGGGCGCGGATGCCGCGCTGGCGCAGGCTCGTTTCGATGCCGTGGTCGCGCAGCGCACGGGGGCCGGCGGCGGGGCCGAAGATCGGTGCGCCCAGGCAGGAACCGACGCCGACGATGCGGACCGGGCGGGAGGGCACGAACGGGGCTGGCATGGTCTTCCTTCGGTTGCGGCGGTCGCGATGCCTGTTGGAGCGGGGCGGCGGGCCTTTCGTTCAGCCGGCCCGGGCCGGGCTCAACTGTTGCGGTTTGTGCAACAAATTATGGTC
>SSSX01000543.1 GCA_015657735.1 Zoogloeaceae bacterium | reverse complement strand
TCAACTGGTCGGACCTCATCGACGAGATTCTCAACAAGCCCGACGACGGTTCGAAGAGTCAGTTTGCGGTGCACAACATCCGCGTCGAGAAGGGCCGCATCGACGTCGACGACCGGCCGGCAAAGCAGCGCCACGCGATCGTCGACCTCGACCTGGGCGTGCCTTTCGTCTCCAACATGCCGTCGGCGGTCGAGACCTTCGTCGAGCCCTTGCTGGCGATGAAGGTGAATGGCACACCGTTCGAAATCCGCGGCAAGGCCAAGCCCTTCTCGGCCAGCCGCGAGTCGGTCGTCGACCTGAAGTTCGACGGCCTCGATCTGAGCCGCTACGTCGATTACGTGCCGGTGGCCAAAACCTTCCGCCTGCCGTCGGCGCGCCTGTCATCGGCGCTCGAAGCCTCCTTCGCCCAGCCCGCCGGTCAGCCGGCCAGCCTGACGCTGAAGGGAGGCATTGCGCTGGCCGACGTCGAAATCCAGCACGCCGACGGGCGGCCGGCGATCAGGCTGCCGTCGGTGAAGATCGGCATCGACCGGCTGGCGCCGCTGACGAAGGAACTGGCCCTCGGCACGGTGAGCGTCGACAAGCCGGAGTTCGTCGTCGGCCGCGACCGCGACGGACGCCTCAGCCTGCTGTCGCTGATCCCGCCGGCACCGGCACCGGCCACGCCGCCGCCCGCCGACGCCGCGCCGGCGCAGCCCATGGCGCTGAGTCTCGGCGAGTTCGCCCTGAGCGGCGGCAAGCTCGATTTCAGCGACGATCTGCCGGCCGGCAAGTACGCCAAGACGCTGCAGGACATCCACGTTTCGCTACGCAAGTTCACGCTGGCGGGGGGCGAGCCGGCGGCGCTCGATTTCGGCTTCGCCACCGCGGCCGGCGAGACGCTGCAGCACCACGGCAGCGTGACGCTCGCGCCGCTCAAAGCGAGCGGCAACGTCGAGCTGACCGGCCTCGATCTGGCCGGCCCGAAACCCTATCTCGCCGGTGTGCTGACCGGGGGCGAAGTGCTGTCGGGCCGGCTCGACGGGCGGATCGGCTACGAGCTGCTGCACGAGGCGGCGGGCGAGCCGAAGGTCCGGCTGAAGATTCCGTTGCTGGCGCTGAAGGATTTCGGCGTGCAGCTGAAGGGCGAGAAGGCGCCGCTGGCGAAGGTCGGCCTGCTGGAAATCCGCGATGCCGACGTGGATGGCGCCGGCCGCAAGGTGACGGTCGGCGAGCTGGCCGGCAAGGCGACGCGCATCGCGCTGGTGCGCGACCGGGACGG
>SSSX01000542.1 GCA_015657735.1 Zoogloeaceae bacterium | reverse complement strand
GTGTAATGGCAGAGCCGGGTTTGCGGACGACGGCTGTGGTTGTCAGTGCTCACCGGCCAGCCCTTTCTCGATCTCGTCACGCACCGCCGTCTTCAGGACCTTTCCAACCGGGCTGCGCGGCAAGGTTTCGAAAACGTGGACTTGCTTGGGCGTCTTGACCGAACCCAATTCCTTTTTCACGGCGCGGATCAATGCAGCGGTGTCGATCTCCATTGCCGGACGCAATTGAATTGCGGCATGGACCGCCTCGCCCCATTTCGGATCGGGAATACCGACGACCGAGCAATCGGCAATGGCCGGATGCGCCGACAGCACGACTTCGACATCGCTCGGATAGACGTTGAAGCCGCCGGTGATGATCACGTCGCGAATCCGGTCGCGCAGAAAGAGGAAACCCTTGTCATTGACGACCCCCGCGTCGCCGGTCCGCAACCAGCCGTCGACCAGGGTTTTCCGCGTCTCGTCGGGCGCATTCAGATAGCCGCCCATGACCAGATCGCCCCGCACGGCGATTTCGCCTTCCTCGCCGGCCGGCAGTGGCTGGCCCGCCTTGTCGAGGATCGCAACCTGCGTCAGCAATGTCGGCCGCCCGACCGACACCAGGTTCTCGCCGTGCATTTCGGACGGCGGGAGGAAAGTGATGATCTGCGGCGCCTCGGTCTGCCCGAACGACGTACACACGATCGGACCGAACACCGCCTGCGCGTCGAGAATCTGCTCCGGGCGCATCGGCGCACCGCCGTACACCAGATAACGCAGCGATTTGAGCGACCGCGGCGCCCGCCGCTGTTCCTCGATGAGCGAAAAAATCAAGGTCGGCGGCGCAAAGAACACCGTCGCGGCATGCTGCTCGACGGCATCCAGCAAGCCCGACGGCTTGCCGTAGGACGGGAAAATCAGCGCGCCACCCGCGCCCAGAATAGGCAGGATGTAGGTCGAGGTGCCGTGCGTAATCGGCGCCGCAACCAGATAGCGGTCGTCCGGGGTCAGCCCGAGTTCATGGATCTGCGTCGCGACATTGGCATTCCACGCGCGCAGCGGCTGGATCACGCCTTTCGGAAAGCCGGTTGTGCCCCCGGTAAATTTGATCGCCTGCGCGCGATCGAGGGCGATGCCGCCGACCGACAGCGGCCCCATCAAGACCTTCGAATCGTCGCGCTCGCCGTGCTCGAGATCCTCCAGGCGATAAAGCGGGCACGCGATGCCGGACAAACGCCCGAACATTTCGGCATCGGCAAAAACCACCGACGGTTCCACGAACTCGACGAGGCGGCGCAGCTCCGGGTCGCCATTGCGGGGATTCAGCGGAACCCACACCTTGCCGGCGGCAAGCACCGCCAGCAGGGTGATCAGGTGATCGACGCTGTTGGCCGCCCCGATACCGACCCGGCTGGAATCGTCCGGATCGAGTGCCGCCAGGATTGCCGCCCGCTCGCAAACGGTATCTGCCAGTTCCCTGAAAGTCAGATCGCCTTCCGGACTATGAATTGCCACGCGATCGGGGTACCGCTGCGCGGATCGCCACAAATAACTAATCGGATACATCTGTTTGCCCCTCCTGATGACTGATCGCATCTTCTGGTGTTCGGCGCAC
>SSSX01000541.1 GCA_015657735.1 Zoogloeaceae bacterium | reverse complement strand
CGCGTCGGCCGGAAACTCCGCGCCGGCCGGGCGCCCCACCGCCAGTTCGAGCCGGGCGATGCTGTCGTGGCTGACCACCGCGGTGACGGTGCGCCCGCCGGGCACGGTGATCGTCACTTCGGCGCTGGCCTGCCCGTCGTGGATCGCCGTCACCTCGCCCCACAGGCGGTTGCAGGCCGGCGCGGGCGCGGCCGGATCGGTGACGACGCGCACCGACGGCGCCTTGACGAAGGCGTGCACCTCCTTGCCGATGGCCAGCTCCAGATTCTCGAAGCTGGCCCGGGTGATCTGCGCCACCAGTTCGTTGGCGTCGTCGAGGCGCAGGCGCACGTCGACGCTGACCTCGCCGCCGTGCAGCGCGCTGACCGCCCCGACGAACTGGTTGCGGGCGCTGGTGCGCATCGACATGCGCCGCAGCAGCGTCTGCAACTGGCGCACGCTGCCCGCCTCGCCGTCGCCGAGGGTCTGCGCCAGGCGCTCGATGGCGTGCTGGTATTCCTGCTCGACAGCCCGGTACATCGCGATCAGCCGCCGCCCGTAGGCGGTCAGCGCCGTGCCGCCGCCGTGCCGGCCGCCCACCGAGCGCGCCACCAGCGGCGCCTCGGCGAAATTGTTCATCGCATCCACCGCATCCCACGCCGCCTTGTACGACAGCGGCACGGCCTTGGCGGCCCGCGAGATCGAGCCGTGAAGGTCGATCGCTTCGAGCAGGCGGATTCGCGTGTCGCCCAGAAAGGCGCCGGATTCGGTGTCGACGCTGAGCCGGCTGACGAGCCTGGGCGGAATCGCGGGTCGGGATGGCATGGCTTTATATACTCGGATATATACCGACCGCAATATACATCCGAACATAGCGCACCGCCATCCCCGCGCCGGCGGCGCCGCTTCCCCCATAGCAAACGCCTATCCGGATCAGAGCATCAATCAACTGGCCGGGAGGAACCCCGCCGTCGATACTGGACTCACGACATCACGCCGTCTCGCTTCCAACAACAACAGGAGAAAAACCATGAGCAAGTGTCCGATCATGACGACCAGCGCCGGCGCGCCGATCGCCGACAACCAGAATTCCCTCAGCGCCGGCCCGCGCGGCCCGGTGCTGCTGCAGGACTGGCAACTCCTCGAGAAACTCGCCCACCAGAACCGCGAGCGCATCCCCGAGCGCGTGGTCCACGCCAAGGGCTGGGGCGCCCACGGCACGCTGACCGTCACCCACGACATCAGCCGGTACACCCGCGCCGCGATCTTCGGCGCGGTCGGCAAGCAGACGCCGATGATCGCCCGCTTCTCGACCGTCGCCGGCGAGATGGGCGCCGCCGACGCCGAACGCGACGTGCGCGGCTTCGCCCTCAAGTTCTACACCGAAGAAGGCAACTGGGATCTGGTCGGCAACAACACGCCGGTGTTCTTCATCCGCGATCCGCTCAAGTTCCCCGACTTCATCCACACCCAGAAGCGCCACCCGCGCACCAACCTGCGCTCGCCGACGGCGATGTGGGATTTCTGGAGCCTGTCGCCCGAATCGCTCCATCAGGTCACCATCCTGATGTCCGACCGCGGCCTGCCCACCGACGTGCGCCACATCAACGGCTACGGCAGCCACACCTACTCGTTCTGGAACAACGATGGCGAACGCTTCTGGGTCAAGTTCCACTTCAAGACCCAGCAGGGCCACCGGCACTGGAGCAACGCCGAAGCCGCCGCGGCGGTCGGCCAGAGCCGCGAGACGACCCAGGAAGACCTGTACGGCGCCATCGAGAAGGGCGATTTTCCGCGGTGGACGCTGTACGTGCAGGTGATGCCCGAAGCCGACGCCGGCAAACACTGGTACAACCCCTTCGACCTCACCAAGGTGTGGCCCCACGGCGACTATCCGCTGATCGAGGTCGGCGTGCTCGAACTCAACCGCAACCCCGACAACTACTTCGCCGAGATCGAGCAGGTGGCGATGTCGCCGAGCAATATGGTGCCCGGCATCGGCGCCAGCCCCGACAAGATGCTGCAGGCGCGCATCTTCAGCTACGCCGACGCCCACCGCTACCGCCTCGGCACGCATTACGAGTCGCTGCCGGTGAATGCGCCCAGGTGCCCGGTCCATCACTACCACAAGGACGGCGCGATGCGCTTCACGCCGAACACCCCGGGCGATTTCTACTACGAGCCCAACTCCTTCGGCGGCCCCGCCCAGGACCCGGCCTACGCCGAACCGCCGCTGCGCATCGACGGCGACGCGGCGCGCTGGAACCACCGCGACGGCAACGACGACTACCGCCAGCCCGGCGATCTGTTCCGGATGTTCGACGCCGGCCAGCGTGAGCGCCTGTTCGCCAACATCGCGGCGGCGATGCAGGGCGTGCCCGACGCCATCGTCGAACGCCAGCTGGGCCACTTCGACCAATGCGACCCGGAGTACGGCGCGGGGGTGCGCAAAGCCCTCGGCAAGTAAGCCGCGCGGCGCGGCGGGAAGCACCGCGGTTCCCGCCGTGCCGGCGCCGGTTCATTCACCGGACCGGCATGAGGGATCGCGGCAAGTCGGTGATGCGCACTGTAGGTGCGAATTCATTCGCACAAACCCGGGCTGGTGCGCGGCAGATCCTTCGTCCGGCGTCCGCGTGCGACTGAAGTCGCACCTACGGCCGGGGCGCGGCGAACCGGCCGCGCTGCCGTCAGCGCCCGGTCAGCCAGACATCCAGCCCCTGGGCATTGAGTTCCACGTCGAGCGCCAGCAGCCGGCGCCAGTCGGCCTCGGGCAGCGTCCACCCCTGACGCTGCGCCTCGTCGGCCACCACCGTCCACAGATCCCGCTCAATCAGCGCCTTGCGCGCCTCGCCGGCATCCGCGTGGCGTTCGGCGACATCCACATGCGCGTCGATCAGGCGATGCAGATCGGCGGCCAGGCGCGGCACATCGCGCACCTGCGCGAAGTGGGTCAGATACATCGCCGCCGGCTGCTCGGCTTCCATGCGGCGGATCGAGGCGTGCAGCGCCTCCGGCTCGAACTGCACCGGCGTGGTGGTCGGGAAGATGCTCGGCCGGCCGGCCACGTCGAGCTGCCGGTACGACAGCCCGAAGGTGTCGCCGGTGAAAAAGCTGCGGCTGACGGTGTCGAAATAGCACACGTGATGGCGGGCATGCCCCGGCGTATCGAGGACGCGGAGCGTCCGCCCGGCCAGCGACAGTTCCATCCCGTCGGTCGCCTCGACGATGCGCGCGGCCGGCACCGGAATCAGCTCACCGTAGAGCGCCTTGGCGCGCTCCGGGCCATACACCGCCGACACGCCGGCGAACAGCTTGGCCGGATCGGCCATGTGCCGCGCCCCGCGCGGATGCACCACCAGCTTCGCGTTGGGAAAGGCCTGCATGAAGGCACCGGCGCCACCGGCGTGATCCAGATGGATGTGGGTCAGCAGCACGAAATCGACCGCCTCGGGCGACAGCCCGGTTTCGGCCAGCGCCTGCTCGACATGCAGCAGCGCCGCATTGTTGCCGGTATCGACCAGCGCCGCCCGGCCGCCTTCCTCGATCAGATGAATCGCCGCCACCCCGGCACCGCCGTAACCCGAATCCACGGCATAAATCCCGTGCCCGAACGCGCTCATTCCCTGCATCGTCATCTCTCCCGAAAAAGGCGATTTTATCCATTCGTGGCAAGGCGGTCGCAGTTGCGTCAAATCAACATTGCAATTTTCAAAAAAGCGTCCAATGTCAACAAATAAATCATACAAAAGGGGGAAAAGATCATGCTGACACTGCAAGACTGCATCGGGCTGTCCGACCTCACCGAGGACGAAATCCTCGCCATCGCCGAACACGAACACATTCCCGAAATGGCCGCCCTCGAACTGGGCTGCTATCTGTGCCACAGCGCGGATGGCGAAAAGCGCATCCGCCGGATGATCGTCGACGACATCCGGCTGGCCCGCGAAAAAGGCAACATCCAGCACGCCGCGATGCTCAAGACCGTGCTCAAGCACTACGTCGCCGAACACCACCTCGCCGGCAGCTAACGCAGATCAGGCTGCGAATCGGATTCGCAGGTGCGCACATCGATCACACAGCGCTGCGGATCGGATTTGCAGGGGTGCACATCGTTCGTGCACGCCTGCGAATCCTTCGTGCACCGTTGCGAATTCGATTCACGGCCCTGCGTGAAGCATTCGCAGCCCCGCGTGAAGCATTCGCAGCACTGCATGAAGGATTCGCGGCGAGATGTAAAGCATTCGCAGGCGTGCACGAAGGATTCGCAGGGCTGCATGAAGGAATTGCAGGCCTGCGGGAAATGCGCACTGTAGGTGCCAATTCATTCGCACGCGGCAGCCAGCTGGAGGGCCTGTGCGACTGAAGTCGCACCTACGGCAGACTCGATAGTCGGCAGCGACAGCGCCAAAAAAACGGGCAAGGGGGAAACCCCTTGCCCGTTCTTGCACACCGGAGCGCGCCGCCGATCGGCGCAGCGCGTGTCAGGCCTTGCGGCGGAACGCCATCAGGCCCGCCAGACCGAGACCGGCCAGCGCGATGCCGGCGGGCTCGGGAACGGCGTTGGTGACCTGGAAGCCGCCGACCTGCAGTTCGCTGGACAGGCCGTTGTCGCCGCCATTGGCTACGCCGGCGAGGAGTTCGTAGTTGCCGGCGCTCAGCGCCGTGAAGCTGAAGGTCGT
>SSSX01000540.1 GCA_015657735.1 Zoogloeaceae bacterium | reverse complement strand
GGGCTACAAGGTGCCGACCGAAGTGCTGTTCCTGCTGGTCGGTCTGGCCGGCGCCTCGACGATCGGCACGCAGATCCTGACCTACGCCTACGTCGGCCAGTACTACCCGATGGCGGTGCGCTCCACCGGCATCGGCTGGGCTTCGGGCATCGGCCGCAGCGGCGCCATCCTGGCTCCGATCGTGATCGGTACCCTGGTGGGCATGAAGCTCCCGCTCGAGCAGAACTTCATGGACATCTCGATCCCGGCGGTCATCGCCATGATCGCCGTGTCCCTGATCAACCACGATCGCTCGGCCTCGGCCCAGCACTGATCGTCGATCGTCAAATCACAGGACCGCAGCCCAGTCGATGCGCGGCACGACGATCCGGGTGACATCGGCTGGCTGGCGACTCCGGTTGCCAGCCAGCCGGCTGCATCTCGACTGTCCGGCGTTCGACAGCGGCATCGTTGACCTTGTCTTGCACGGAGAGGCTGATCCATGCAGCATCTGGTAACCATCGAAAACACCGGTGAAACCTTCCGCTGCCTTGAAGAAGACAACGTCCTTCGAGGCATGGAGCAACTGCAGCGCAAGGGCATCCCGGTGGGCTGCCGCAACGGTGGATGCGGCGTCTGCAAGGTGCAGGTGCTCGGCGGTCTGTACCTCAAACGGAAAATGAGCCGCGGCGTGATCAGCGCCGAGGAAGAGGCCGGCGGCTGTGTGCTGGCCTGCAAGATTTACCCGCAGAGCGACCTTCGGGTCGAAGTAGTTGGCAAGATGGCCCGCGCCGTCGAAGCCAGGAAAAGCGCATCGTTCGATTTCGGGTTCGCAACGATGACGAAGATAAATCAACCCGAAGAGGAGAAATGAGATGGCACTGACCGGCGTTTTGCGCCCCGGGCACGTGGTGATTCGCGTGCTCGAACTAGAACCGGCACTCAAGCATTACCGCGATGTGCTCGGTCTGATCGAGATGGGCCGCGATAGCCAGAATCGCGTCTATCTGAAGGGTTGGGACGAACACGATCACAGCAGCGTGATCCTGCGTGAAGCCGACGAAGCAGGCATGGACTGCATGGGCTGGAAGGTCGACTCCGCCGCCACGCTGAAGAAGCTGGCTGCCGACGTCGAACAGTCCGGGCTGTGCACCGATCTGTCGTGGATTCCCGCCGGCGAACTCCTCGCCACCGGCGAGCGCTTCCGTTTCACGGTGCCGACCGGCCACGTGATGGAACTGTATGCCCACAAGGACATCGTCGGAAACCGATGCGGCACCGACGGCGAGAACGTCAACCCCGACCCGTGGCCCGATGACCTGAAGGGCATCGCCCCGTCCCGCTTCGACCACTGCCTGCTGTATGGCGACGATCTCGACGGCACGGTCAAGCTGTTCACCGAAGTGCTCGGTTTCGGTATCGCCGAAAAGGTCGTCACGGCCGCCAACAAGGACTTCCTGATCGGCGCCTTCCTGTCCTGTTCGAACAAGGCCCACGACGTGGCCTTCATCCGCCAACCGGTGAAGGGCAAGTTCCACCACGCCTCGTTCGAACTGCGCAGCTGGGAACAGGTCCTGCGCGCCGGCGACATCCTGTCGCGCACCAAGACCTCGATCGACATCGGCCCCACCCGCCACGGCATCACGCGTGGCGAGACGATCTATTTCTTCGATCCGTCGGGCAACCGCAACGAAGTCTTCGCCGGCGGCTACATCTACTATCCGGACAAGCCGCCCATCACCTGGTACGACGAATCGCTCGGACCGGCGATCTTCTACCACGATCGCAAACT